>CAKTXU010000248.1 GCA_934630995.1 uncultured Eubacteriales bacterium | reverse complement strand
GCTGCCGCGTGTTCGTCAATGCGCGAGAGGCTTAGCACAGCGGCGTGGGCCATGTGGGTAAGACAGCGATTCCGGTCGGCAGGGAGGGGCTGGACTGGAGCAACCCCTATTCCTCCCGTCCGGCGGCCGATTTCTTTTATAAGCTGACGGATCGGCAGCGTAAATACATAGCCTGCTATGATAAGGACGGACATGGGCTGTTCCAAACCTCCACCTCCCGTCAGAAGGGGCGCAAGCTGTTCGTTTGGGGGCAGAACAACGGTGCCGCTTCCTGGCAGAAATGGCTGACCGATACCGCCGGGGAGTATATGGAAATCCAGGCGGGGGTTAACAGGACCCAGTATGAATGTATCCCTATGCCTCCCAACGCGGCGTGGGAATGGGTGGAGGCTTATGGAGCAGCCGAACTGACGCCCGAAATCGTCCACGGGGATTTTCGCGCCGCCTGTACGGCGACCGAACGTCTCATTGAAGACGCGGTGGGGGAGGATTGGCTCGAGACCTTTCTTATCAAGACAAAGCAGGAGGTTGCTCTGCGGCCGGCGGACGAGGTTGTGGGAACCGGCGTCGACGGCGGCTGGGCGGTTTTGGAAAATCTGCGGCGCAAAAAGGCCGGGGAGCCGGTTCTCGAACCGCATCTGGACTTCGGTCGGCTAGAAACGGCACAGGAGCCATGGTACGGTCTGCTGGAAAACGGCGTGCTGCTCCCTCCTGCGGTAGGGCCGTATTCCTATCTGACGTCGGCTCCATGGGTGTCCCTGCTGGAAGGCAGCCTGCGGCAGGGGAGGGGAGAAAACTGGTATGCCTGCTATCACAGGGGCGTGATGGCATTTGCAGAGGAAGATATGCCGTTGGCGCTCCATTGGTTCAACCGTTCGCGGGAGCTGAAGGAGACGCCGTGGAATGTATACGGCCTGGCCATGTCGTATTTCACCCTTGGAGACGAGCGCTGCCTGGAGCATATGCGCACGGCGCTGGAGGGACTTCCGGACCAAGTGGAGCTGGGCCGGGAGTATATGAAACTGCTTCTGCGCTTTGAGCGATATGAAGAGGCGGAGAGGAGCTTTGAAGGAATGACACCGCCTCTGAAAGAGGACGGCTTTATCCGGTATGGGGTTGCGTTTTCTCTGGCGAGGCTGGGAAAATGCGGGGAAGCAGAGAAATTTCTGTATGACCGGGGTGGATTGGTCATCCCCGATTTGCGGGAGGAAGAGAATCATCTGGCGGATCTCTGGCACGCTATCGAGGAAGCCAAAGCCGCCAAAGAGGGACGGATATTCGACCCCCAAAAAGCTCCCGTACCCGCCCGGCTGGATTTTTCGATGACGGATGTTGTCAGACAGTAAAGAACGGACCCGTGGATTGAAAGACAGCATCCACGGGTCCGTTTTATTCCGTTATAGACGAGTGATGGGCGCCGCATGCAGCGCAGCGCAGGTATTGCCCGCGAGGGTATGGGTCAGCCGGAGAGCGCCGCCCTCTGCTACGGCGGGATAGGAGGCCCCTGTCAGCAAATCAGTCACCTGGAAAACATCGCCTTTGAGCTGGGCGGCCGCGGTATCGAGCAGCGCGGTGACCGTCCTGTCAGGTCCGATAAAGTCATCCGCAAACAGTGTTTGTCCGTCCGCCCTCACATCCACCCGCCGAAAATGCGCATGGGTTCGTGAGGTGATGAGCGCCAGCCTTCCGCCTCGCCAGCCGGCGGCGGCTTCGAGAAGCGGCTGTCCGCCTACACGGGCGGTAAGGCGGCCCTCCGCCGCGGAAAGGGTGAGGACGCCGCCCTGGAGCGGTGAGGTATCCGCAGCCCTGTCGGCCAGAAAACGGCCGTCCTCATACGCGAACAGGCGGCCGACGCCGTTCCATCCCAATAAAAGACCCCGACGGCTGTCCGGTAACTCCTCTCCCTCTCTCAGAAGCAGCAGTCCGGCGAATCCGCCCATGTCCTGATCCGGATCCAGCTTGACCTCCAGCTCCAGGCGTATCTCCACCCGATCGGGTAGGGTCAGATCGAGACGAGCGGCACACAGACTGTCCCGCTGGTTTTGGGAGAACTGGCCGTATTCCACAGACCAGCTGCCGGAAAGGGGAATCCATTCCGGGCGGCAGGCGCCGGGGTGACCGAGGATAACGACGGCTTCCCCGCCGCCGAAACGGGCGTAAGCAGGCAGCGGGGCGTCCGATTCGACCGGCAGCAGCTGCTGTTCCCGCAGGGAACAGTTGAAGTTCTCAAACAGATGAGGATATCGATGGCGGATATGCAGCATCGAAGAAAGCTGTTCAGTGAAGCCTTGATTGCGCGCCTGTTCATCCCAGGAGAGGCGGTTGAAAAACAGGACGTTTCGCTGGCCCCGGACAGCCGCTGCGGAGGCGCCGAATTCCTCTCCCATGTAGAGGACCGGGATAAAGGGGGCGAAGGCCAGCTCGTAGCCCGCCCGCAGCGGCGAAAGGTTCAACTGATAGGCATAAGTATCGTGATTGCTCATACAAAAGGTATAATAACGGGCGCGACCCTCCGCAGGAAGCCCGCGGCCCTCCCGGACTGTGCGAACCAGACTGTGTTCATAGAGGTAATCGCCGCTGCCCTGGGTATCGTTCCGATCGCCCACGCCGGATTCTTCAAAGAGGAACGCCTGCTCGCGAGTGTTCTTCATCTCGGAAAACAGCACGATCTCCCGTCCTGCCTCCAGACAGGCCAGCCGCACCCGTTCCCAAACGGCGTAACCGGAAATCATCGGCTCCAAATCGCAGCGGAAGCCGTCGACGCCGTAGTCCCGCACAAAATGAACGGCGTTGGCAACCCAGTAGTCCTGAAAAGCCGGACAGTTGAAGTCGAAGTCCGCCATCCCCCAGGAGCCGACAATTTTCCCCTGCTCATTATGCCGGAAAAAAACCGGGTGGTTCCGAACGAGGGTGCTGTTAAAGGTGACGCCATGGGGAACGATTTCCAGAAAAATGCGGAGGGATAAGGTGTGGGCGGCCGCCACGAATTCCCGGAAATCCTCATCCGTGCCATACCGGGGATCGAGCCTGTCCGGCTCCTTCACGTCGAAATTGCAGAAGCGGCCGGGCACGCAGCCGTACACCGGATCGGTGTTCGCCTCGTATACCGGCGTCAGCCACAGGGCGGTTATCCCCAAGCCGGACAGATAGGGAAGCTTCCGCCGGGCCGCCGTCCAAGTGCCCTCCGGGGTGAATCCGTCGGGATGGAGCTGATAAATGATAAGGGACTTTGCCCATGCGGGTGCGGGGATAGGATGGGACATGGTATCTCCTCTTTCCGTGGTTTTCCGTATCATCGCAGCGGCGGCGGAAAAGCCTCCTTTTCCGCCGCCGTCAGCGTCATTTTTTCTTGTTGAACATGGCGTCCAACTGCTCCTGATAAACCGCCGGGGTCAGCGCAGCGAGACAGGAGGCCGGGGTTCCCCGCTTCCAGTAGATACTGCTGAATTCCACCTGTACGGCCACATCCTGCTGCAGCTGCATCAGGCCATATCCCAGGTCGATCTGGGATTTATCCAGACAAAGCTTATACATATCGGTGCTGCGTGTATCGTCGTCCTGGAAATAGTCCTTCTGCACCTCCTCCAGCCACCAGTCTTCGCCCTCATAGCCCTCCATAGGACGGGCCAGAGCATTGAAAATCGGAATGGTTTTGTCCAAATCGGTGTTTTTGGAGGTGATGGTAAAGACGCGGCAGCTTTCGGAGGGTGAGACATAATCCGTCGCGTCGGGCCCTTTGGGCAGAGGAAGCATGCCGTAATGAATCTTGGTGGCCCCGGCCTTCAGCCGTTGATTTCCCAGCCAGGATTGGCCGATTAAAAAGGCGACCTCGCCGTTGAGGAAGGCTTCCACGTCGTCCACGCCGTCCCCGTTGTTGATGGTTTCCTCGGACAGCATATACTCATGGATTTTGAAGGATTTGTCCGTATTGACCAGGGTATCTGCGAAATTGAGGGCGTTGATGACGTTTTGGCTGTTATAGGTGGCGGTCACCTTGCCGTCCACCATCTGCGCCAGCCGGCCGCCGTTGGCT
>CAKTXU010000247.1 GCA_934630995.1 uncultured Eubacteriales bacterium | reverse complement strand
ATCCTATATAGAGCTGGCCCGGCGGATGGAGGACGCCGGGGTACGGACCCTGATTTTCACCGACATCGCCCGGGACGGCACCCTGGAGGGGCCGAACCTGTCCCAACTGGAAGCTCTTACCTGCGCCGTGTCCTGCGATATCGTGGCCTCCGGCGGCATACGGGAGCTGGCGGATATCCGCGCCCTGCGGCGCATGGGGCTGTACGGCGCCATCTGCGGCAAGTCGCTGTACAGCGGCACTTTGGCGCTTCGGGAGGCTGTGGAGGCCGCCGCCTCTCCGGCGGACGGCCTTGAGCTGACCCGGTTTTTCCGCAAGGGGAGTCTCATCCCCGCCGTCGTTCAGGAGGACGCCACCGGGGAGGTGCTGATGCTGGCCTATATGAACCGTACGGCCCTGCAGAGGACCATCGAATCCGGCACAACCTGGTTCTGGAGCCGGTCCCGGAACGAATACTGGAACAAGGGGGCTACCAGCGGCCATTTCCAGCATGTGGTGTCCATCGCCGGGGACTGCGACGACGATACCCTGCTCATCCGGGTGAGTCAGGAGGGGGCGGCCTGCCACACCGGCGCCCATTCCTGCTTTTTCAACACCATTTTGACGAGATAGGACGGATTGTTATGAGCGACTGCATCCGCGACGTATACGAAACCATCCTCGACCGGCGGGATCACCCCGGCGAGAACAGCTACACCCGGTATCTGTTTGACCAGGGCGTGGATAAAATCCTCAAAAAGATCGGGGAGGAAAGCGCCGAAACCATCATTGCCGCCAAGAACGGGAAGAATGAGGCCACGGCGGGGGAAATCGCCGATTTGACCTATCATGTGTTGGTACTCATGGCCTTGCAGGGCATCACCCCCGACGATTTGGAGGCCATCCTCTCGGAGCGCCACGGCAAGGCGGGGAACCTCAAGGTCTTTAAGCAGGTGGATAAGAACAGTTGAAATTGAATTCGCCCCCCGGAGAGGACAGCCGCGTCCCCTCCGGGGGGATTTGCGTGCAGGGAAATGCCGCATGCGGCCGTGAAACGGAAAACCTCGATGTATAAACCGTGAATAACGGCGATAAAATTATTCATAGAATGTTCCAATTCTGTACATGAGAAGTGACACCCTGTCATGTATAATAAAAAATCGATAAGGCGTCGGAGAAGGGGGGAGAGGATGCCGAAACCAACCTTTTACCGTCTGCCGGAGGAAAAGCGGGATAAGCTGCTGGAGGCCGTCAAGGCCGAATTCTCCCGCGTCCCCTTCGCGCAAGTGTCCATCAATCAGATCATCCGGGCCGCCGGCATTCCGCGGGGGAGTTTTTACCAATATTTTTCCGGCAAGGACGATGTGCTTTCCTATCTGCTGACAGGATATAAGCGGAAGCTGGTGGCCGCGGCTCAGGACAGTCTGGAGCGCAGCGGCGGAGATTTGATCGCGTTGTTTGCGGAGCTGCTGGATTTCACTGTTTCCTTTGTCATGGCGGAGGAAAACAACGCCTTTTTCCGCAACCTCTTCGCCGACATCCAAGTCAACACGCAGTTTTACCGCCGCCTGCGGGAGGATGCGGACGCCAGGGAGTCGGTGGAAGCGCTGGCCGCCAGAGTGGATACCCGTCGTCTGCTTCTGCGGGAGGAGGGGGATTTCCGCTATATGATCGACATCCTCTTCTCCGTATGCCGGGACGCCACGGTCGAGGTTTTTCTCAACGGGGCGGATATGGAGGCGGCCCGGGAGGAATACCGCCGCAAACTGAAGCTGTTGGAACAAGGGTTTATGAAAAAACAGGGGGACGCATATGCTTGAGCTGAAAAATGTCAGAAAGACCTATCATGTGGGCGATATCGAAACCAGGGCCCTGGACGGCATCAGCGTGGCCTTCCGTCAGAAGGAATTCGTCGCCATCCTGGGAACCAGCGGGTCGGGAAAAACCACCTGCCTGAACATCATCGGCGGTCTGGACCGGTATGATGAGGGCGAGCTCATCATCAAGGGCAAAAAAACCTCCGATTTCAAGGAGCGGGACTGGGACGCCTACCGCAACAATTCGGTGGGCTTTGTATTCCAGAGCTATAACCTCATTATGCACCTGAGCATCGTGGCCAACGTGGAACTGGGCATGACCCTCAGCGGCGTGTCGGCGGAGGAGAAGCGCCGCCGGGCGCTGGAGGTGCTGGAGCAGGTGGGGCTGAAGGACCATCTGCATAAAAAGCCAAACCAGCTCTCGGGCGGTCAGATGCAGCGGGTGGCCATCGCCCGGGCCCTGGCCAATAATCCGGAGATCCTCCTGTGCGACGAGCCGACCGGCGCGCTGGACACCGCCACCAGTATCCAGATTATGGATCTCATCAAGGAGGTGGCCAGGGATCGGCTGGTCATCATGGTCACTCACAATCCGGATCTGGCGGAAAAATACGCCGACCGTATCATCCGGTTTCAGGATGGAAAAATTATTGCGGACAGCCATCCCCACGAGGAGCGGCCCAAACCGGACGGCTTTCAGCTTAAAAAGACCAGCATGAGCTTTCTCACCGCCCTGCGCCTGTCCTTCAACAATATCCGTACCAAGAAGGGGCGAACCTTCCTGACCTCCTTCGCCTCCAGTATCGGTATCATCGGCATCGCCGTCATTCTCAGCCTTTCCTCCGGTTTCAAAATCCAGATAGACAAGTTCCAGGGAAACGCCCTGGCCGAGTTCCCGATTATGATCACCCAGTCTGCCATGGAGGTGGACGCCGAGAGTATGGCGTCCATGCATGAATCGATGAAGGATAAAATCGTGGGAACGGAGGAATATGCGGATTCCGACGAGGTCTATCTGTACGATCCCGCCGACATGACCATGTTGCACACGAATGTCTTCACTCAGGAATATATCGACTATCTCAACGCCATCGATCCGGCGATCTGCAGCAGCATCGGGTATTCCCGCATCGTGAGCATGAACATGGTGCGCAAGATCGACGGCAAGGCACAGCCGGTGAAGCTGAACGCCGTCTCCGGCAGCTCTCAGGGTGGAATGATGTCCGGCATGAGCCTCTCCTCCTATCCCAAGGAGCTCAAGGAGGGGGCGGAGAGCTATCTTGTCAAGAATTACGACCTGCTGGCGGGGGAGTATCCCGCGTCGGCCACCGATCTGGTGCTGGTCGTGGATACCAAAAACCGGCTGGATTTCAACATCCTCAAGGGGCTGGGGTTCGACACCGACGGCAAGAAAACCATCCGGTTTGAGGATATCGTGGGCACCGAGCTCAAAATTGTTCCCAACGACGCGTATTATGTCAAGACGGAGTTCGGTTCCTATCTGCCGGGGACCGATTACGAAGCCATGTACGGCGCCGAGGGTGCAATTACAGTGCGGATTACCGGCGTGGTGCGCAAAAATCCGGATGTGGCCATCGGTCTGCTGGGGAACGGCGTGGCCTACAGCGATGAGCTTTCCCAGATGGTCATCGATACGGCGGCGGATTCCGCCATCGTCAAGGCTCAGGAGCAGAGCAATCAAAACGTCATGACGCTGGAGGAACTGGACGAGACGTCCAAGTCCCAGATGCTCTCCTATCTAGGCGGTAACGCCACACCCTACATGGTGGCGGTGTATCCGGTCAATTTCGAGGCCAAGGACGCGGTGGTGGAGTATCTGGACAGCTACAATCAGGGCAAAACGGAGGAGGCGCAGATTGTCTATACGGATCTGGCCGCCGCTATGTCGAACATGACCTCCGATATCATGGACGGGATTACCATTGTCCTGGTGGCTTTCGCGGCCGTCTCCCTGGTGGTCAGCCTCATCATGATCTGCATCATCACCTATACCTCGGTGCTGGAGCGTACCAAAGAAATCGGCATCCTGCGGGCGTTGGGCGCCCGGAAGAAGGACATCACCCGGGTATTCGACGCGGAAACCTGTATACTGGGGGTCTTCTCCGGTGTTTTGGGCATTGTCATCGCCTGGCTGCTGACCTTCCCCATCAATGCGATTCTGTATCAGCTGACCGAGCTGCAAGGCGTAGCCCAGCTCCAATTGCTCCACGGGGTCATTCTGGTGGCCGTCAGCACCATCCTGACC
>CAKTXU010000246.1 GCA_934630995.1 uncultured Eubacteriales bacterium | reverse complement strand
AGCCTATGCCGCCGGCCATATGGGCCGGATTAAGGTGGGGGATAGGGAGCTCCGTCCCTTTGCGGGCGACGCTCTGACGGTCAACGGCTATCTGGGCTCCGACGGCATCAAGCCGCTGTTGTCGGTCTGCCGGCAGGAGGATACGGGTATCTTCGTGCTGGTTAAAACCTCCAATCCCTCTTCCGGCGAGCTGCAGGACCGGCTCATCGACGGAGAGCCGGTTTACCGGCGGATGGGGGATATGTGCGAGGAATGGGGCAGGGAACTGCCCGGCAAATACGGCTATTCCGGCGTGGGCGCCGTGGTGGGGGCCACCTATCCCGCTCAGCTCACGGAGCTGCGGCGGGCATTGCCCCATACCTTCTTCCTGGTGCCGGGCTACGGCGCCCAGGGGGGAGGAGCCCGGGATGTGGCGGGCGCCTTTGACAGTGACGGCCTGGGCGGGGTAATCAACTCCTCCCGCGGCATCCTCTGTGCCTGGCAGAAGGAAGGCTGTGCCCCGGAGGACTATGCGGGAGCCGCCCGCCGGGAAGCCCTGCGGATGCGGGACGATATCGTCGGCGCCCTCCGCTGACGGAGGATGACGCTCATGCGGCAGACATTAAATAGGGAAAGGCACGGGTGACGGTATGAATACTCTGAAAAAGGCGATTCTCCTGCTGGAGGATGGGACGCGGTACGAGGGCTACGCCATGGGGGCGGAAGGACGAGCGCTGGGTGAGGTTGTGTTTAACACGGACATGACCACCTATCAGGATTTGCTGCAGGATCCGACCTATTCCGGGCAGATTGTGGTGCAGACCTATCCGCTTATCGGCAACCGCGGCGTGGATCCCGTCAGTGAATCCCGGCTGGTTGCCAGCGGTTACATCGTGAGGGAGTGGTGCGTCGAGCCCACCGACGCCCATGAATTCGTGACCCTGGACGAATATCTCAAGCAGCAGGGAATCGTCGGCCTGTGCGGTATCGACACCCGCGCTCTCACCCGGCATATCCGGGACCACGGAGTGATGAACGGCATGATCGTGGACTCTGTTGAGGAGCAGGAGGACCTCATCGACGAGATGAAAGCCTACCGGGTTCCCCCCGTCATTGGAAAAATCACCGTTTCCGCCCCCAGGCGCTTTGCGGCGGCAAACTCCCGCTTCGAGCTGGCCGTGCCCGACTACGGCTTCCGCCGCTCCATTCTGGAATTCTTCCTGGCGCGGGGCTGTTCGGTGACCGTCTACCCGGCCTATACCCCCGCCGCCGATATCCTGTCGGCAAATCCGGACGGCATCGTGCTTTCCGACGGGCCCGGCGATCCGTGGGACAATCCCGACATCGTTGAAATCATCCGGGACTTGGTCAAAGCCGATAAGCCGGTTTTCGGCTGGGGGCTTGGCCACCAGCTGATGGGCGTGGCCGCCGGCTGTCAGATTGAAAAGCTGCCGGTGGGCCACCGGGGCAGCAATCAGCCGGTGCGCAATCTGGACAGCGGCCGGGTCATGGTCACCGAACAGAATCACGGCTATACCGTCGCCCTGTCCAGCGTGGACGAAAACGGGGATGCCTTCCTGCGCAACGTGAACGACGGCACGGTGGAGGGCATCCGCTACCGGAACCACCCGGTTTTCACCGTACAATTCGAGCCGTCCGACGGCAACGGCTATCAGGACACGGCCTGGGTTTTCGACGCCTTCGTGTCCATGCTGGAAGACGCCGCCAGAAAATAACGACCGGATTCATCCGCAGTGAACAAAGGAGAGTAAGACTATGCCAAAACGCAGCGATGTCAAGAAGGTTCTCGTGATAGGATCCGGTCCCATCATCATCGGCCAGGCGGCCGAGTTCGATTATTCAGGCGCCCAGGCCTGCCGTGCCCTCAAGGAAGAGGGGCTGGAGGTCGTCCTGGTCAATTCCAATCCCGCCACCATCATGACCGACAAAACCATGGCGGACAAGATTTATATCGAGCCCTTGACCGTCGAGGTGGTCAAGCGGATCATCGATATCGAGCGGCCGGACAGCGTCCTGGCCAACATGGGCGGCCAGACCGGCCTGAACATCGGCATGGAGCTGTCCGAGGGGGATTTCCTCCCCTCCCGGGGCGTCAGGCTGCTGGGCGTCAATCCCGAAACCATCCGCAAGGCGGAGGACCGTCAGGCCTTCAAGGATACCATGCTGTCCATCGGGGAGCCCTGCATCCCTTCCAAGGTGGTGGAGAGCGTCGAGGATGCCCTGGCCTTCGCCCACGAAATCGACTATCCCGTGGTGGTGCGTCCGGCCTATACCCTGGGCGGCACCGGCGGCGGTTTTGTCCACAATGACGAGGAGATGCATGAAATCTGTGCGGGCGGCCTGCGGGCGTCCCTGATTCATCAGGTCCTCATCGAAAAGAGCGTCGCCGGATGGAAGGAGATCGAGTTCGAGGTCATCCGGGACGGCGCGGGCAACGCCATCGACGTCTGCTCGATGGAGAATATCGACCCGGTGGGCGTCCATACCGGCGACTCCATCGTGGTAGCCCCGGCGCAGACGATGTCCGCCCATGAGTTCCGCATGATGCGGGCCGCTGCCCTGAATATCGTCACCGCCCTGGGAGTGGAGGGGGGCTGCAACGTCCAGTTCGCCCTCAAACCGGACAGCATGGAATACGCGGTCATCGAGGTCAATCCCCGGGTGTCCCGCTCCTCCGCCCTGGCCTCCAAGGCCACCGGCTACCCCATCGCCAAGGTGGCCTGCAAAATCGCCATCGGCTACCGGCTGGATGAAATCGTCAACGCCGTCACGGGCAAAACCTACGCCTGCAATGAGCCGGCGGTGGATTACTGCGTTATCAAGTTCCCCAAATGGCCCTTCGATAAATTTGTCTACGCCGACCGACGCCTGGGCACCCAGATGAAGGCCACCGGCGAGGTCATGTCCATCGGCTCCGGCTTTGAAATTGCCTTCATGAAGGCGGTGCGTTCCATTGAGCTGGGCATCGATACCCCCAATCTGCCCAAGCTGGATAAGAACACCGACGAGGAAATACGGGAAATCATCGCACGGCAGGACGACGAGCGGATATTCGCCATTTACGCCGCCCTCAAGCGGCGGATTATGACCCCGGCGGAGATTTATGAACTGACCAAAATCGATCGCTGGTTCCTTTCCAAGCTCAACCGTCTGGTCGCCATGGAGGCGGAGCTTTCCTCCGCGGAGCTTGATGAGGAAACCTATCTGCGTGCCAAGCGCCTGGGCTTCCTGGATAAAACCATCCGCCGCCTCACCGGTCAGGAGCTGCCGGCGGAACGTCACGCCGCCTATAAGATGGTGGATACCTGCGCCGCCGAGTTCGACGCCGAAACCCCTTATTTCTACTCCTCCTGGGACGACGAAAACGAGGCTGCGCTGTACAACGCCGCGCTCAACTCCGATAAAAAGCGGATCATCGTGTTCGGCTCCGGTCCCATCCGCATCGGCCAGGGCATCGAATTCGACTACTGTTCGGTGCATTGTGTCCGCACCCTGAAAAAGCTGGGCTATGAGGCCATCATCGCCAACAACAATCCCGAGACCGTGTCCACCGATTTCGACACCGCCGACCGGCTCTATTTCGATCCGCTGACTCCCGAGGATGTGGACAATGTCCTCGCTACCGAGCGGCCGGATGCCGTGGTGGTGCAGTTCGGCGGCCAGACGGCCATCAAACTGACCAAGCACCTTGAGGCAAAGGGCGTCAAAATCCTGGGCACTCCGGCGGACAGCATCGACGCCGCCGAGGACAGGGAGCGGTTCGACGAGCTGCTGGAGCAGTGCGGCATTCCCCGTCCCCAGGGGTCCACCGTGTTCACCGCCGACGAGGCGGTGGAGGTGGCGGCCCGGCTGGGGTATCCCGTCCTGCTGCGGCCCTCCTACGTCTTGGGCGGTCAAAATATGATCATCGCCTACGACGAAGGGGATATCCGGGAATATATGGCCATCATCACCTCCCATGAACTGGAGAATCCCGTGCTCATTGACAAATATCTGATGGGCAAGGAGGTGGAGGTGGACGCCATCTGCGACGGGGAGGATTACCTCATCCCCGGTATCATGG
>CAKTXU010000245.1 GCA_934630995.1 uncultured Eubacteriales bacterium | reverse complement strand
TTCCAGCACCGTGCGGGAGGCGGATCTGGTCGTCGACGCCGTCTACGGCATCGGCTTTCACGGGGAGCTGCCTGCACCGCTTCGTCCCCTCCTCCGCCTGGTAAACGGTATGGGAGTTCCCATCGTCGCGGTGGACGTTCCCAGCGGCCTGGACGCGGACACCGGCCTGTTTGATGAGGACGCGGTGCGGGCCTCCTTAACCGTGACCTTCACCGCCATGAAGCCCGGGCTGCTTCACGCGAAAGCCACCGCTGTCTGCGGCCAGGTGGAGGTGGTTTCCATCGGCATCGACGAGAGGCTGGTGAACCAATACGCCGACAGTCAGACCATCATCGATATGGATATGGTGAAAGCCTGCTTCTCCCCGCGTCCGTTGGATTCCCACAAGGGTACATACGGCCGGCTGCTGGCCCTTTGCGGCTGTGCCGGGATGGCTGGCGCAGCCATTCTCGCTATTCGCGCGGCACAGCGCTGCGGGGTTGGGCTGGCGGAGGCCGCTTTGCCCCGTTCCATTTATCCTATAGCGGCGGTGCAGCTGCCTGAGGCGGTTTTCCGTCTCCTGCCAGAAACGGCGGACGGCAAGGTGGCTTTGTCCGCCCGGGCCATACTGCGTGAACGGGCCGATGCGTCCAGCGCCCTGCTTATCGGCTGCGGCCTCGGTACCGGCGAGGAGGTGCGCGGGGTGGTGGCGGATTTACTCTCCTCCGCCGGCTGTCCTATTATTCTGGACGCTGATGGCATATAGATATAGGGAAAACACGGCGCGCTCCCCTCATCCTCACCCCCCATCCTGGAGAAATGGCCCGTCTGCTCGGCACCACCATCGACGCGGTGCAGGGGGATCGGGTGGAAACGGCCCGGCGGTTTGCAGAGGCGCACGACGTCATCGTCGTGCTCAAGGGAAACAAGACGGTCATCGCTGCTCCCGGACGTTCCGTCATGATCAATATGACGGGCAATCCCGGCATGGCCACCGCCGGCAGCGGCGACGTGCTGGCGGGGATGATAGCCTCCTTTGCGGCCCAGGGCATGGAGCCTTACCACGCGGCCATGTGCGGGGTCTATCTGCACGGACTTGCGGGCGACCGGGCTGCAGAGAGACTGTCCCAGCGGGGGATGCTTCCCAGCGATATGATCAAGGAATTGTGCGGCCTGTTTTCAGAATTGGAGCAATAGGGGCTGATTGCAATTCGTGCTGTAACTCTCAGGCGGCTTCTGGGCGGACTGCTGGCGGCCGGCCTTCTCCTTTGCGCCGCCTCCTGCGGCGGGCAGGGTAAGGGCGCCGAGCAGCCGGTTTCCACCGGCTTCGCCTGCGACACGGACGTGACCTATCGAGATATGCAGGTCAAGGGCCATCTCACCCGGCTGACGGCCGGGACGCTGACGATGGATATTACAGAACCCAAGGCGCTCAAGGGGATGACCATGTCCTGGGACGGGGAAACCATATCCATGAAGATGTACGGTATGACCTTTGGATTGAGCCCCGAGGAGGTGCCCGAAAGCGCCTTGTGCAAAGGCATTCTGGATGCGCTGGATGCGGTTGCGGGCAAGGAGGGCGGCGCCCTGACCGACGACGGGTTGCTCACCGCCGGCAGCGCGCTGAACGGTGAGTTCGAAATCCTTTCGGATCCGGACACCGGCCATCTACTGAGCATGAAAATCCCTTCTTTAAATCTGACCGCTGTCTTTTCCAATTTTGAGGTGCTGTAATAACGCGGAATCGCCCGGGCAAAAGCCCGGGCGATTTTATTCGGCTTAAGCGGGTAAAAAGGGCACGGAACTGATGCCCCGAACCCCGGAGATTTCGCATCAGGGGCAGACGCGGCGCGACGCGAAAAAACGGGAAAGGGCAGGCCCGGCAAACAAGGAGAGGGACAAAGCGGACGCCAGGCCAATTTTGATCATATCCCCCGGCAGAAAGGCCAGATTGGACAGCAGCAGAACCGGAACCTCATGCAGACCCTTGCCGCCGATAGCGGCAAGGGCGGCCGAGCCGCAAAGGTAATCCAGAAGCACCCCCGCCATTCCCACGGCAAAGGAGGCGGGCAGATGAATAGACATCCGCAGCAGCCTATCCAATGCGCGGCGGAGAGCTCCGGCGGGCTTGTCCGACGCCGATGCGGAACCGGCCCGAACCAGAGGACGGTGGATCAGCCTG
Source organism: uncultured Eubacteriales bacterium (assembly GCA_934630995.1). Classification (GTDB taxonomy): domain Bacteria; phylum Bacillota; class Clostridia; order Oscillospirales; family Acutalibacteraceae; genus CAKTXU01. The sequence goes on along the minus strand of CAKTXU010000245.1, from coordinate 1,911 downwards.
TCCATGGCATAGCTGGAATAGAGGCCGGTCAGGATAACAATGAAAACCCAGCCGTATATATAGCCGCAGGTGGGGCCGATAAAGACCGGCAGCCCCCCCTTCCCCCCCGCCATCATGGGCAGGCCGCAGGCGGTGAGGATGAGCACGGCGGCGTAGGACATCAGGCCGCCCCGCACCCCGAGGGTCAGCCCCATCATCGCCACCAGGAATACCTGCAGGGTGATGGGAACCCCGGGAATAATCTGTATGGCCGACAGCAGAGGCACATTCCCGGCCAAAGCAAAAAGGGCCACATATAGAGCGCCTAAGGTCATCTGAAAGACGGTCATTCCCGCTCTTTTGCGTTTTTCCATCTGCCGTACTCCTTACTTGCCGATTTCCTGCAAATACTCCTCCAGGCAAAGACCCCGATCCATGATAATCTTCGCGTGCTCTTTACCGACATAGCGGTAATGCCAAGGCTCGTAGGTCACACCGGTGATTTCCTCCTTGTCCTTGGGGAAGCGCAGAATAAAGCCGTACTCGGCGCAGTGTTCGATGAGCCAGTCGAAGGCGGGCGTCGATTCGAAGCTCATGGTGATGGTGTAGTCACCGCTGCCGCCCATGTCCGCCGCCAGGCCCGTGTGATGCTCACTGTAACCCGGGCGTTTGACAATGGTATTGGCGATGCGTTCCGCCTCCTCCTGACTATACCCCTGCTTCTTGTATTTGTCGACCTGCTTGTTAAAATTCTTTTCCTGGGTCTGGAAGGTCCGATAGGTGGAGAGATCCACCAAGTCGGTGATCCCCGCCTTTTTAGCTGCGGCAATCATTTCGGAAAGGGCGCCTACCGCACGCTCGTCGAATTCACCGGTGCCGTGCTTGACCAGATACGTCTTGTCAAAGCACCAATCGGGCGCTTTGTTGTAATCGTTGACCAGGATGAGGTTCCACTCGGCCCCTGCGGGCTGGATATACTGGGCCGGGGGAACGGCGGGAACACTGGTCTGAGAAGTGGCGTCAGCCTGTGAGGATGAGCCGGTGGTGCCGGATGAGCCCCCCTGCGACGAGGAAGCGGCAGAGCCGGACGAAACTTCCTGTGACGAGGAGACGGCGGACGAATCGGACACGTTCCCATCCGTCGGTTTGCCGGACAGGGCCGACCACAGCCAGAAGGCTATACCAAATAAAAGCAGCGCCAGAAGGACGAACCCCAGTACCACGATAAGAATCCGCCTTTGCCGTTGTTTTCTTCGTTTTGCGTTCATTAGAGTCCTCCTTGCCGGACAAGTGTATTATTTATCGAGTGTGTTTTATCATACACCATTTGCTAACTCTTTACAACTGCACTCCCGCAAAAACAGATTAAGCTTTTGTTAACAACAGAGGGAAATCGTGTAATGGAATCGCCCCTTTCCCCTATCGGCCGCACCGGCGCCGCGAATTTTTAGTCAAGACGGGAAATTTGTCCCGCCGTCTTTTCTTTGACAGTCTCCTGTGTTATAGTTAAATTAGGGAAAATTCGGAAAATCCGCATAGATTTTTCAATTTCCCACATCCTATACCATGTTTTGCATCTTCTCATTCCACCACATAGGAAAGGCGTCGATGATTCCATGCGAAAAACAAAAATCATATGCACCCTCGGGCCCTCCACAGACGATCCCGCCGTGCTGCGGGAGCTGATGCTCTCCGGCATGGACGTGGCCCGCATCAACATGTCCCATCAAAATCACGACAGCCATAAACAGCGCATCGATATGGTCAAGCGCCTGCGCGGTGAGTTGGGCCTGCCTATCGCCGTCCTCATCGATACGAAGGGTCCAGAGATCCGGCTGGGCTCCTTCAGCGAACCCAAGGTGGAGCTGAAGGCCGGCGAGCTCTTCACTTTGACCACCCGGCAGCTGGAGGGAGACGGATCCGCGGCCTCCA
>CAKTXU010000244.1 GCA_934630995.1 uncultured Eubacteriales bacterium | reverse complement strand
CAAAGCGAATCGTTGCCACAGGTCATGCGCCCCCTCTCGCGGCATCACGGCTTTCATTCAGAAGGAATTGAATACGCTGATTTGCCATCCGCCGGTTTCTTTTCCAGTTGTCTCATTGGAGAGATGTACGGACTTCACGGGCAGACGGGGCCGATTGAGGCTGTAATAATTCGTCGCCCCCCTGTTGCTACAACGGAGAATGTTGTTCTTGAGCATAAGCGTCAGATGATAAAGGGCATTCGCTTTGGTGAAGCCCAGCTTCTGAACAATATCCGAGACGGTGGTTTCCTCTTCCTGTTCAAAAAGGCTGAGGATGGTTTCTTCCTCTTGTTCTTCGACGGGGTCCAGGGCCACGGACTGGGTGTTTTCCTCCGGCGCGTTGTCTGCAGCGCCCAACGCCGCCTGTTGATTTTGAAAGTACAGGTAGTCCGCTATGCCCTGATAATCATAACCTAATAATAGCACTATCTGATCTTCATAATAAAAGTAACACATGCCGTTCTTATTATTCAAACAAAAGGACACATACACATGAGGGTAATCCAAATCAAATTCCAGATTCCCAATTTTTCGAATCCGCTTCTGCAAAGCCTTCAAGTCAAACTTCTGCTTCTGCTCATAAAGGAGGGCGGCGTTTTCCACATACAGGCGGGACGCAATCGAAGCCTTGGCCTCCAGCTCCTGCGACAGCAGACCCGCCACCACCGCCGGTTCGTAGAAAAAGGCATACAGGCTGGCTCTCAAGCTGCCTGTATAGGCGGATTCCCGTATCCACGCGCTGATTTGCGGGGCCGTAGGAAGGACCTCCACCGTTTCCCGTTTGCCGGGAAAATAGAAATCGAGTACCAGACCGGTCAGATGCGGCACATCGGTCAGGGCTTCCCGCACGATCGTCAAATCGTAGGTGGTGGTGAAGCCGTCGCTATAAGGGTCAAAATAGGCTTGCGTCATGAAACACAGGCCGTCCTTCCGCACCCGGAAGAACAGTTCCAACTCAACCGGAATATTCCCCACAGATGTCAAAAGCCCTTGATAATAGTCCCTATCCTGTTTCGCCTTGTTTGGATTAACGAAATGGCGCATACAATGCTCTTGGTTGAAATACAAGACAAAGCAGAAAAACAAATCATAGGTGAAGCCCGGTTCCCGGACAAAGTCAATCGTGCTCATTGGCCGCTCCTCCTCATGGGAAGTATAGCGGATTTCGGCACAAAATTCAACGCATATGGCCAAGAAAAACAGCGCGGCTCCCATACGGAAGCCGCGCTGTTTTCCCTGTGAAATTCCTTTTTGCATTCTCTCGTCTTATCGACTTACTAATACCGTACATAAACCCGACCGAGCCGACGCCTGAATGGCCGATGACAGCTCCCGGCTGTTGATGGATTTGACGGTTGGCTTTTTCCATTCCTTCATTGATTTTCCTCCTGGCTTTCATATTGCTTCAATAAATTTCCCACGGCATTGAAATAACGCCGGTTGAGACTGTAAAGAACGGTCCGCCCCCTGTTGCGGCTGCGTAGGATATTGGCCTTGATCATCAGGTTCAGGTGGTAATAGGCGTTGGTGCCGGTGAGGCTCAGTTCCTGCTCGATGTCCTGGATGGTGATCTCCTCCCGCTGTGCGATGAGGTCCAGGATTTTGACCCGGTTCTTTTCTGACAGCGCGTTGCAGAAAACATCCAGCTCCGGCAATTGACGGCGGCTACAAAGATACTCAGCCATATCGTAGTAATCATATCCCAAGATCAGTACTGCATATTCATCAAAGAATTCACCATATATATGGTTTTTTGCAAACCAGCAAAAGGATACATAGACATCCGGGAAGTCCAAATTGAACGACAAGTTTCCACAGTCCCGGAGCCGTTCCTGCAAAGCCTCCAAATCGAACCGCTGCTCCCGATCGGTCAAAAGAGCGTCGCTCTTCTCATACTGCCGGGAGGCAATCAGGGCCTTGGCAAACAGCTCCTTGGACAGCAGCCGCGCCACAATCGCCGGCTCGAAGAAGAAGGCGTATAGGCTGCTTTTCAGCCCGCCGCTGTACGGGGACTCCCGAATCCAGGCGCTGATTTGCGTCGACGTGGGGAGCGCGTCCTTCAATTCCCGCTTGCCGGGAAAGTAAAAATCAACGGCCAGGGCAACCAGCCGCGGAACATCGCCCAGCGCCTCCTGCACCACCGTCAAATCGTAGGTGGTGATGTAACTATTCTTATAAGGGTACAAGAATGCTTGCATCATTAAACACCGTTCATCATCACGGAGATGGAAGAACAGCTCAAGCTCGTCAGGAACTTCCCCGGCGGTGGCCAACACTTCGTTGATATGATCCGTGTCCTGCGCCGACTTGTTATAATTAATATAATTGGTCAAACAGTAATCTTTGTTGAAATACAGGACAAAATAGAAAAACAAATCGTAGGTGAAGCCGGGCTCCCGCACAAAGTGGATATTTCTCATAAACCGCGCACCTCCTTACTGAGGAGTATACCGGATTTCGACAGTAAACTCAAGGCTTATTCAGGATTCTCCCCTGAGAATTCTGCAGATAAATTTAGGGGATTTTAAACGAAACGCCAGAGTTTTATTCAGCCGATATTGAATATGAAATTCCACTCCATTTCAATCTGGAAATGCGTGGGCTTTTCTCCCTTATTTTACATGATTTCCGGCGGTATTGCAAGGGTTTTTCCCTTCTGTATCGTCATACAGCTTATCGGCGACATGCAGCAGAAGCCGGTTGATATTGTCGAGGCTTTTTCTCATCCGGTTCAGGGTGACGACAAACCAGGCGGCCAGCGCCACAACCAGCACAAACAAGGCGAACCCACACACAAAAAGCAGTTCGGGCGGCATTCCATCACACCTCCATCATTCATTAAAACCGCTGCTATTTCTCAACCCGTATGCCATCGAACACAAAACACCGGAAGCGGGTGCCCTGATGGGTGAGCAGGCCGTGGGCGCCCTCCCGGACCGCCCGGTATATTCTGCCCGAAACCACGCATTCGAGGGTGCCGCCATCCACCTCAAACACCAGCGACAGAGTGCTGTTCATCACCCCGTTGGCATCAATGCTGGTGTTGTCCCGCTTCCGCCGAAGCCAGGCGTTTTCAGTCACAACCGGCGACCGTTCGTTGTCGATGAATCGTTTGATATTGACGGCTATCAGCACCGCAAAAACGCCCAAAAACAGGCAAAATATCACCGGCATGTTCCCATCTCTCCCTTTTCCGCTTTACTGTCATCATACTATAGTTTCAGGAATTTCACAACACAAATTCACACGCCGCGGGTCTTGAAATATTTCGTCGAACATGGTATGCTGGGACGGTGAGGTGACGGCGGATGGAGGACAGAGAAATTTTACAGGTGATACTCAGCAAGGTGACCGGTATGGAATCCGAAATTACCGGTATGAAATCCGAGATTACCGGTATCAAGTCCGAGATTACCGGTATCAAGTCCGAGATTACCGGTATGAAGTCTGAGATTACCGGTATGAAGTCTGAAATTACGGAAATCAAGCAGCGGGTGACCAAAATCGAGGTCACACAGGAGAATATCATCCATAAAACGCTCACCGCTCTCGCAGAGGGGCAAAAGGGCATGAATGAGAAATTTATGAAGCTCGACCAGGTGGCGGAGGATGTCGAGGATATCCAGGACACCGTCCATGCTCTGGAGGTTGTCACCATATCCTACTCCACACAAATCAAGGAACTGAAAATCGCCAGATAAAACCAGGGCCAACGAGTAAAATCGGGAAAGTATAAGAATTGGCGTAAGAGGAAAGCGCCGGATGGAGTGTGATTTCCACCCGGCAGCTTGTTTGGCAGTACTGGACAAAAAGCGGGGAACCACCGAAAAGGTGGCGCCCCGCTCGTTTTATAGAGGATTCTTCTGTGTCAGCCTGCCGATGAGGTCGCTGACAAAGTTTGCCCCCCGGCTGGCAAAGATTCCCGTGAGGATGCGGCCCACCCAAGGCAGGCTGAACTCCACCCCGACGGCGGCGTACAGGTCGGCCCCAGCCAGCCCGCACAGGCCGATGGACACCGCCACGGCACAAAGCTGGGT
>CAKTXU010000243.1 GCA_934630995.1 uncultured Eubacteriales bacterium | reverse complement strand
CCAGATTGACCACGTCCCCTTCGACCAGGGTAAAGAGATCAAAAAAGTCCGCCACCGGCTCGGGATTGCAGGCGCAGGGACCGCCGCCCACCACCAGCGGAAAGGCTTCGTCCCTGTCGGCGGCGCGCAGCGGTATTCCCGCCAGAGCCAGCATGTGCAGGATGGTGGTATAGCTCATCTCATACTGCAAAGTAAAGCCCAAGAAATCAAAAGCCGCCAGTGGGTCCCGGCTTTCCAGGGCAAACAGGGGGATCCCGTTTTCCCACATCAGCTTGTCCATATCGGCATCGGGCGCGAACACCCGCTCACACCAGACGTCGGGCTGCGCGTTGAAAAGGCCGTAGAGCAGCTTCATTCCCAGATGGGACATCCCCACCTCGTAGAGATCGGGAAAGGCAAAGGCGAAACGGATATTCACCTCTTCCTTATCCTTGATAACGCTGTTTAATTCGCCGCCGGTGTAGCGTCCCGGCTTTTGCACCTTCAAAAAAAGTTGTTCGAGCGCTGGATTCATTCCCTTTTCTCCCGTCCTATGGCATTTTGCATCGCCCACCATTATAGCGGTTTTCATCCGGCAATGCAACGAAAAACCACTTGCCGGAGACTTTTTTCGCGGATTTTCCGGAAAGATTTACAAACAGTCCGTTTTATATTATAATAGAAAATCGGTCAATCGCATAGAACGATATATCCGGATTATGAGACTGAGTGGAGGACGACGTATATGTCAAGAGCAGTAGGGACCGTGGTGCGCGGGATCCGCACCCCGATTATCCGTGAGGGAGACGATATTGCCGCAATTGTGGCGGATTCCGTTTTGCAGGCCGCTGAGAGCGAGGGCTTTTCCTTTGAGGACAAGGATGTGGTCGCCGCGACCGAGGCTATCGTGGCCAGAGCCCAGGGGAATTACGCTTCGGTGGACGCCATCGCGGAGGATATCCGCCGGAAATTTCCCGACGGTCATATCGGCGTGATATTCCCTATACTCAGCCGCAACCGCTTTGCCATCTGCCTGCGGGGCATTGCCCGCGGCGTGAAAAAAATCACCCTGATGCTGAGCTATCCCTCCGACGAGGTGGGCAATCATCTCATCGATCCGGAGCGGCTGGATGAGAAGGGGGTCAACCCCTGGTCAGACGTGCTGAGCGAGACCCGTTACCGGGAGCTGTTCGGCTATCATAAGCATACCTTCACCGGCGTGGATTACGTGGAATATTACAGTTCTCTCATCCGTGAGGAGGGCGCCGAGGCGGAGATTGTCTTCTCCAACAATCCCAAGACCATTCTGGACTATACCCGGGACGTGCTGACCTGCGATATCCACACCCGGCAGAGAACCAAACGCCTTCTGAATGCGGCGGGAGCCACGGTCTACGGCCTGGACGACGTTCTCACCGCGCCGATAGACGGCAGCGGCTACAATGCCGCCTACGGGCTGCTGGGCTCCAACAAGGCCACGGAAAATACCGTCAAGCTCTTTCCGCAGCACTGCGAGGAATTCGTGCAGGCCGTGCAGAAGAGGCTGACGGAGGCCACCGGCAAGAAGATTGAGGTCATGGTTTATGGGGACGGGGCATTTAAGGATCCGGTCGGAAAAATCTGGGAGCTGGCCGATCCGGTCGTCTCGCCCGCCTATACGGCCGGGCTGGAGGGCACGCCCAACGAGGTCAAGCTCAAATATCTGGCGGATAACGATTTCGCCCATCTGGAGGGCGAGGCGCTGAAGGAGGCCATTTCCCGCGCCATTGCGGAGAAGGACAAGGATCTCAAGGGAAGCATGGTCACCCAGGGGACCACGCCCCGGCGGCTCACCGACCTTATCGGTTCCCTGTGCGATTTGACCTCCGGCAGCGGAGATAAGGGGACACCGGTCGTTTTGGTCCAGGGCTATTTCACCAATTACGCGGAATAAAGTTTCTATCCAGCCCGGATAAGGAGGGACGCATCCATGCAAATCTCATTGCCGGTTCCCGTGGAGTATGTTCTGCACACGCTGCGGAGGGGCGGCTACGAGGCATATATCGTGGGCGGCTGTGTCCGGGACGCCCTGCTGGGATTCCCCCCCGCCGATTGGGATGTGACCACCTCTGCGCCTCCGGAGGATATCGTCCGCCTGTTCGAAGGACGGAACCGCCTGATAGAAACCGGCCTGAAGCACGGGACCGTCACGATACTCGCAGATGGGATGCCGGTAGAGGTCACCACCTACCGGATTGACGGGAAATATACGGACGGACGCCATCCCGACAGCGTTTGCTTTACCGCCAGTCTCGCGGAGGATCTGCGCCGGCGGGATTTTACCATCAATGCCATGGCGTACTGCCCCGAGGAGGGACTCATCGACTGTTATTCGGGCCAGGCTGATTTGAGGGAGGGCATTATCCGCTGTGTCGGCGTGCCCGATATCCGTCTGCAGGAGGATGCCCTGCGCATCCTCCGGGCGCTCCGTTTCGCCAGTGTTCTGGGCTTTTCCATCGACGGGGACACCGCCGACAGCCTCCGGCGGAACCGGGAGCTTCTGGCCAACATCGCGGCGGAACGGCTGGCCGCCGAGCTGAACCGCCTGCTCTGCGGCAGGAAAGCGGGAAAAATCCTACTGGATTACAGTGATATTCTGGGGATATTTCTTCCTGAGCTGTCCCCTATGGTGGGCTTTGCGCAGCACAACGCCTATCACGCCTATGATGTTTGGGAGCACACCGCCCGCTGTTTGCAGGCCGCCTCTCCCCTCCTGCCCGTCCGGCTGGCCGTTCTTCTGCACGACAGCGGCAAGCCACCCTGTTTTACTATGGACGACAACGGAATCGGACATTTTTACGGACATCCGGCAGTCAGCACGGAGATTGCGCGGACCGTGCTGACCCGCCTGCGCTATGAATCCAAAACCACGGAAACCGTTTGCCGGATATTCCTCCTGAGGAACGGCTGATCCGGCGATGGCTCAACCGGCTGGGCGAGGAGGAGCTGCGCATGCTGCTGGCCGTCAAATGGGCGGATAGCAGCGGACAGGCTCCGGCATTGATCGGACGGCTGGAGGATATCGACAGGCTGGAAGAGCTGGTCGACAAGGTGGTGGCGGAAAACCAGTGCTTTTCCATGAAGGATTTGCAGATCAACGGCCATGATTTGATGGATCTGGGTTTCTGCCCCGGCAGAGCACTGGGCGAGGCCCTGCGCGCTCTGCTGGACGCGGTTTTGGAGGGGTCCTGCCCCAACGACCGGGCGGCGCTTCTTGAACAGGCCGTGGCGCTGCTCAAGACGGGAAAGGCGGGCGCCGCAGGCTATGGTGATTGAGCACTGCTCCGTCTGCCCCCGCCGCTGCGGCGTCCGCAGGGATGATGCGGGCCGTGGCTTTTGCGGTATGCCGGCCGCTCCCGTGGTGGCCCGCGCCGCCCTGCATTTCGGAGAAGAGCCCTGCATCAGTGGAACAAACGGTTCCGGAACCATTTTCTTCTCCGGCTGCTCCCTGCGCTGCGTCTTTTGCCAAAACCGGCCGATCAGCCGGGAAAACCAGGGCAAGCCCATCACTGTCCGCCGTCTGGCGGATATATTCCGGGAACTGGAGGCGGCGGGCGCACACAACATCAATCTGGTCAATCCCACCCATTTCGTCCCCGCTGTTTTGGCGGCACTGGAGCTTTACCGGCCGGGGATTCCCATCGTTTATAATTCCGGCGGATATGAGCTGCCGGATACCATTCGCCGTCTCAAGGGCGCGGTGGATGTATTTCTTCCCGATCTCAAATATGTCAGCGGTGAGCTGTCCCAACGGTATTCGGGCGCTGCGGATTACTTTGAGCGGGCGTCGGAGGCGATCATCGCCATGGCGGATCAGACCGGATCCTTCCGGCTTGATGAAAACGGCATGGCCGTTTCGGGCACGATGGTACGTCATCTGGTGCTGCCGGGGCATACCCGGGAATCCATGGCCGTACTGGATTGGCTTGCCGGCCATGTTTCCGGCAGGGTCTGGGTCAGCCTGCTTTTTCAGTACACGCCGCTGGGGAATCTGGCGTCCTGTCCGTCCCTGCAGCGGCGGCTGACGGCGCGGGAATGTGACAAGGTCTACCGACATCTGCTGG
>CAKTXU010000242.1 GCA_934630995.1 uncultured Eubacteriales bacterium | reverse complement strand
GGGATCCTCCTCCCGGGCGGGCGGATTGGTATACCACCTTCCTCCCGACGCCTTGTTTTCCACGGCGAAGACGAAGGATTCCGGATCCATGAGCAGGCGCAGCGCCTCGTTTTCCGCCACCTGGGTGAAGGAATCGGCGCCGGCCGGCCCGGCCGTTTCCGAGACGGCCGGCGGAGATTCTCCGGCGGTGGTCCCCTCACCCTCCGGCTCCGCCGACAGCAGCATAGAGCCGGACATGGCCAGGACCAGGCAAAAAGCCAACGCGTTTTTGAATACAGGCCCTTTTGTTCTCATAGACAACCCTTGCCTTTCTGCCTTACAGGCGGTAGATCAGTTCCCGGAACACCGCGTCGACGAAATTGAACACCTGCTGGAAGAGGCTGAAGGCCAGTACGCAGACGAACACGATAACCAGGATTAATCCGATAGACATCACCCCGCTCCAGACCACCTTGCCGAAGGTGTAGTCGTGGAAAACCATCATGCCGCGGACCAAAAGAAACAGGCCCCAGAGGATGCCAACCGCCTGCACAATGGTCAGGAACATGCTTTCCGTGGGCAGGAGGATATTGCTGAGCAGCACGGACAGCACGATGGACAGCACATAGGGCACCAGCGCCACCGCGCTGAAAAACCAGATGTCCCGGAACCGCGCTTTCCCCTCAAACAGGGTGGAAATCGCCCAGTTACAGGAAACCCAGAGCACAAAAACACCGGCTGTCTGTATCAGGACAAAGAAAATATTCAGTTCCTCCAGACGGTTATCGTTGAAATGGAAGCCGGTGAGCTGCCGCTGGACAATCCGGACCAAAAACAGCAGCAGAACCATCAGTGCGGAAAAGCCCAGGGATTTGCCGCCCTGCTCCATAAAATCGGTAAAGCCGTCCCCCGGATGGAACATGGTATGCCGCAGCTGCTTAGAAAAGCTTTTCATGAGCGATTCCCGCCTTTCCGCCCGCTCTTGCCATGCAATAAGCGTGCCAGGCGCTTCCGATTGAGAAAAACGGCCAGGGCGCCGCCTCCCACGACCAACACCGTCAGCACCAGGGGAAAATTCCGGGTGATCAAATCCTTCCGGTAATATTTGAGCGCCTTCGCATAGCCGTTTTTGTCATAGCCGCGTTTGAAATACCGCATGGCCGCGACGTAATCCCCCTGGTTATAGCAGACGTTCCCCATCCCGGCATAAGCCATTTCGAGGTTGCTGTTCCGGGCGAGAACCGTCCGCCAGCCCGCCATAGCGCCGGTATAATCCCCCTCCTCATATCTGGCCAGGGCAGCATGGATACTCCTCAGATAATCCGTCGGCTCGAACACGGTGACGTTGTTCTTGGCGCTGTCGAGCACCAGGATATCCTCCCCCCTGCAGGCGAGGGCCGCCGCGTTTTGGAAGGTTCCGGTCTGGGAGGCGGTTCCACCGAAAATACATATCAGGCGGCTGTTCTCGGCGGTATACTGAAAAATCCGGCCCTTAGTGAAATCCAGGCAATTGACATAGCCGATGACGCCGTCGTTATAATACGCCACGTCTACGAACCGGCTCTGTATCATTTCTCCCTGATAATACTTGATGTCCAGATCCCCGAAACGGTTTTGGTACGCGCTCTTTATCATGGTGTTGGGCTGCATGACATTGGTGCCGCTGGGATTGATTTTCTTGATTTGATTGCTCTGACTGTCCGATAACTCGGTGCAGGTGTAAATAAAGCCCTTTTCATCGATATCGAAATTGGTGAACTCCTCCGGCACGGTCTTCTCCATTTTCGCAATCTGTTCCTGGGTCATGATGCTTTTCCAGAATTGGCTGACGAGCACATCCAGGGTGACCTCAACCTTATTGGTGCCGAAATATCCCAGGAACTCCCCCTCGCGGTTATAGGAGACGGCGCCCTGATACAGCCCCTTGCACAGGACATAGACAAAATCCCGGCTGTCCGCCAGCACCTTCACGGGCAAAAAATCAATGCCGCTGAAATTCACGTCGGTGGTGGGCTGCCGATATTCCTGCACAATCCGCTCTTCACCGTCCACCTCGATGATCCGTTTGTTATTGGTATCCGCTATCAGCATATTGCCGTTTTCCTTGACAAAGATGCCGCTGGGCGAAGAGAGGGTCAGGATTTTCGCCCCCTCCTTGAACTCGGCAAGCTCCCGCACAAGCCGGTTGTCCTCATCCAGCTCCACGATCCGGTTGTTGCCGGTGTCTACGATATACAGATGATTCCGGCTGTCCACGAACAGATCCTTCGGCTCCTTGAAGGCCTTCAGGCCCACGTTCTCCGCCCGAAAAACGCCCGCCGGCCGATAGCCTTCCGGTGCCTCGACCGGTTCGCCCCAATATGTATAGGTATAGCTGTCGTATACCGGCGTCTCCGCCGCCGCGGCCATGCCGAACAGCAGGCCCAGAGCCATCGCCGCGCCTATGACTTTGCGCATCCTTCATCTCCCGCCTTTCCATAGGGTTTCATATCGGTGGTTCAGGCGCCTACTCCTTGATGCCGGCGTGAGCCATGGTCTGGATCACCCGGCTCTGCGACAGAATGAACAGCACGATAGGCGGCACCATCAGGAAAACCGTGGAGGCCATCCCGACGCCCATGCGGGCGATGCTGTTGCTGGCGACCACCTGACTGACGGCGATGGGCAGCAGCTTCAGCTCCTCATTGAAGATAAAGGTCTGGCCGGTGCTGTTCCAGGCGGCTTGAAAGGTGAAAATCGTCAAGGTCAGCCACGCGGGCTTGACATTGGGCATCACAATCCACCAGAAAATGCCGAATTCGCCGGCGCCGTCGATCCGGGCCGCTTCAATGAGCGAGCCGGGAATCCCTTCCATGAACTGTTTCATCAGAAAAAGGCCCAGGGAGGAACCGATGAAGGGGCAGATACGCGCCAGATAGGTGTTGATCCAGCCCAGCTTGGCCATGATGATGTACTGAGGCAGGAAGGTCACCTGAGGCACAAACAGCAGCGCCAGCAAGACGATGGAAAAAATCGTGTTCTTCCCCCGGAAGTCGTTCTTGGCCAGCGGATACGCCGCCATGGAGGCCAGGACAATATGGGCAGCCGTACAGACGACGGACACAAAAAAGCTGTTGAAAACATACCGGGAAAAGGGCACGGTGGAATTGGCGAAAATCAGGAATAAATCCGTGAAATTATCCAGTGTGGGATTGACCACATAGAACTTGGGCGGAAACACGAAAATCTCCTCAAACGGCTTCAGGGAGGATACGATGGCGTAATACAGGGGAACGGCCATCAGAATGCCGAAGAGGATCAACAGGAAAAACACCACAACCGTTCCCGCCAGGGAGCGGTTGGCTTTTTTGCGGTGGCCGCGGCGGCCAATACGCCGGGCTTGAGCGTAGCTCATGGAATATCCCCCTTCTTCTGTCCGCGGGCAGATGGTCCGGCCCTACTCAATGGCCGATGCTGTTGATGACGCGGGTGACTAGGCTCTTGGCCGCCACCATCAGCAGGAAGAGAAAGCCGGCCGTGGCGCAGGCATAGCCCATCTCATACCGGGTGGTGCCGATGTCCATGATATGGGTCACCAGCGTTTCTCCGGCGTACTCCGTGCTGGGGAAGCCCGCCAGGCGGATGGAAATGTCCGCCACTGTAAAGGAATTGACGATTTGCATCACCGCGCCGAAGAGCAGGGTGGGGATCATCTGCGGCAGCGTGACATACCACAGCTCCTGAAGCCGGTTGCGGATACCGTCAATGACCCCGGCGTCGAACAGGGAGGGATCCAGCCCCTGCAGACCGGCGATAAAGGCCAGAAAACCAGTGCCCAGGCTGAGCCAGAGCTGCACGATAATCAACACCGTCATGATGTACTGAGAGTCGCTCAGCCAGGCGACAGGCTCCTTGAGGAAGCCCAGCTGCATCATCAGGGAATTGACGATGCCGTACTGATCGCCGCTGAAGAAAAACAAAAATACCGTGAACGCCTGTCCCGACAGGGCAGGGGCGTAAAATATAGTGGTCATCAGGGTGCGGGTCTTCGGTCCCAGCTCATTGATGAGCCAGGCAAAAAGGAAACAGAGGATATAGCTGACGGGACCGGTCACCAACGCGAATATCAGGGTGTTTTTCAGAGC
>CAKTXU010000241.1 GCA_934630995.1 uncultured Eubacteriales bacterium | reverse complement strand
GCGGGGGCCGGCTACACCGGCGGGACGCTGACGATTGACGAAGGAGACAGCCGGTACGGCGGGCCGCAGTTTGTCACCAAGCTTTTTACGGAGGGAGCCTCCCGCGCGCCGTCGGGCGAGGAATACGTCCGGTATATGACGCGGCTGGAGGAGGAGGGCTGCACCCTGGAGACACTTCGGGCGATTACCGGGGAGTTTTTTCGCGGGGATACCTTCGCGTCGCTGGGGCTGAACGACAGACAGGCAGCCTTTGCGGTTTACCGTTCCGTTCTCAACCGGGATCCCCGGCGGGAGGAGTTACAGGACTTCCGTGCGGCGGAGGCGGACGGCACGGCTGTGCGGCTGCTGGAAACCGAAGAGTTTGCGGCACTTCTGCCGGCCATTGTGGCTGGGCCGTACTCCTGGGGCGAAAACAACGCCGGGGAATTCACCGGGGACACGATGATGACAGGCGAAGAGGTCAATGCTCTGCTGCGCGCCGCGGATAAAGAGGTGTGTCTGCCGCAGGGAACCCTGGTGCTGATGACCGAAAGTATCCGGATTCCTTCGGGCAAAACCCTGCGCACGGAGGGGGCGCCGCTCCACTATACTCGGATGGCACGCCTCCTGCGTGTCAACAACGAGGCATACGACATGGTGGTTCTCAGTGGCAGCGGCGAGCTGCGGGAGATATGGGTGGACGGCAACCGGCCGGCCTTTTCCGGGGAGGAGGAGCTGGCCTACGGCCGCAACGTGACACTGAACGGCCGGGACAACACGGTGGCGGGCTGCCGGGTGAGCGACGCCATCGCCCCCACCAACATTTACGGTGCCGATATGGGAAGGAATCATTACATAGCGGATTGCCTCATCACCTGCTATGCCTCCGATCATCTGGCAAAATGGCAGGACGGCATCACCCTGGCGGCGGCGGGCTGTCTTATCGAACGCAACGCCGTTATCGACGCCACCGATGTGGGAATCGTACTGTTCCGTTTTGTTTCCGTAGGCTCCCAGGTTCCCCAGGACACCCTGATAAGGGATAACGACATCCTCAACGTGGGGAATTCCGCCTTCGCCGGCTTTGACACCGACGCCTGGTACGGCGAGGACCGCGTCTGGCGGTTCGACGGGGCGGTGTTTTACGGCAACCGGCTGTGGACGTCGAAGCGGGCCCATATGCACATCGGCATTTCGCTGGCCTCAGTGGCCTGCCACGCCTCGCGGGGGGATACCATGTCCGGCATGTCCGCCTATAACAACTACACGCCGGAGGGCTGCTCCCTGGTGTGTTCCTGCGGTATAGCGGTGGACGCGGTTGAGGGCGCGGCCGTTCGGGGAAACCAGCTGCGCCTGTATATCGGGGATTGGGCCTCCTCCATTCCGGCCCTGCGTCCCCGCATCCTGTCCATCAACGCGCAAAACAGCTTCGGAGAGATGCAGCCGGGGGCTGAGGACAGAGCCATGCACAGCTACGATATCGCCTTCATCATCGGAGGCGGACCGAAGGAAAAGAAAAATCCCCGGGAGCTGAAGGAAGCCTATATCCTGGAGACCTTCACCGACATCCCGGTTGAACGGTTTTATGCGTAAGCGCGGGGGGACTCTCCCCGAGAAAGACGAGGTGCAGACGATGAAAAAGGTTTTGTGCGTGCTGTTATCCGCCGGGCTGTTGCTGTCGGCCACCGCCTGCCGGACCGGCGATAAGCCCGGCAGCTCCGGGGACACCGGCAGCGCGCCGGCGGAGAGCCGTCAGACCGTATCCCAGGAGGCCCATGCGGAGTTCCCGGGAAAGACAGCGCCGGACGACATCACCTGGTACACCGCCGATTTGAAAGCGGCGCTGCGGCTGGCGTCCCGGTATGTGAGCGGCATGCTGGACAAGGATCTCGACTACGAGCCGTATTTTGCCATCCACGGGCAGGGCGCCGGCGTGCCGGTGGTGGGTATACACGCTCTGGAAATCGGCATTCCCCATGTGACGGGGCGGGCGCTGGACTGCCTGTTCAATGCCGAGACGGTGACCGGGGAAAGGATGGACAGCTTTGCGGAGGAAACCTACCGGCGCTATTTTTATTCCTGCATGGAGAACGACGCCTACCTCCCGGTCTATTACAAAGACGGAAAGCCCTATGTGGAGATGCACAATCTGCGGGAGGCCTGCGAGGGTATTGCCTGGCTTGTCCGGGGCCGGGACGATGAAAGGGCGAAAAGAATCGCCGACGGCTTCCTGACTACCCTGACAAAGGTGACCAACAACGCCCAGGGCTATTTCACGGAAAGCAAGATTAAGGAAGCGGGGCTGCAGGAGTTTTTCAAGGGGATTGGAAACGGCACCGGCACCACCGGCCGCCTGGTAGGGGCCCTGCTGAACCTCTACGACGCCACTGGAGACGAACGGGCGTTCAAGCTGGCGGGCAATATGACCAAGGGGGCGCTGGCCTGCTTCGGCCGCAACGGCGAAATGAGCTATGAGGCCGGCACCCATATCCACTCCATCACCTCCACCCTGTCCGGCGTGCTGGAATACGGCTATATGGCCGGCGACCGGAAGACGGTGGACAAGGTGATGAAAATCTACAAGAGCGAGGAAGGCCTGCAGCAGGTGATGTACTCCACCGGCTGGATCAAGGAGCAAATCCGGGTGGCCGGACAGGTACAGGGCGAATGCAACCAGATAGGCGACGTCATCGAAATGCAGCTCCTCTTCGGCGCCAACGAGCCCGACGCCAGCTATTGGTACGGACAGGCGGAGAAGTTCATGCGCAGCGCCCTGCTGCCCTCTCAAGTCCTGCGGAACAACTTTTTCAAGGTGATGGAGAATCCCACCGCGGATAAATACGATATGAAGGACAGGGCCATCGGCGGCTTCGGCTTTCCCATGCCCGCGTCCCATCTGCAGCATGGAGGCTCGGCGCTGAACACGGTGGATATCACCCAGGGCTCCGTGCAGGCCATCAGCTATTTCACCAAGCATATCGCGGTGGAAAAGGACGGCGCAGCCCAGGTAAACCTCTTCTTCGATTGGGAAAACGACGTGGCCAAGGTGGAAAGCCTGCTGCCTCTGGAGGGCAAGGTGCAGATAACGCCCAAAAAGGACGGCAAGCTCCGCATCCGGATTCCCGAAGCCATTGAGGAGGGCACCTATCATCTCTTTGTCAACGGCTCCAGCGCCGCGTATACCCAGGACAACGGCTACGCGGTGCTCGACGGCGTCAAGGCCGGAGATAAGGTGTATGTCCGATTCACCCCGAAGAGCGTCCACTATTCCGAGCTTTTCTATAAGGGGACGGCGGAGGAAACAACCTATGAGATTTATATGTTCGGGGAGCAGACGGTGGCGGTGGCGCCTATCCGCGGAATCTATCCCCTTTATGAGAATTGGCCCCTGGATATTCCCGGGCTGGGCGGATAATGCGGCTAAATGAGGTAATGGCATGAAAAAGACATGGTACAGCGCCGATTTGCGGGAAGCCCTGCGGCTGGCGGCGCGATATGTGAACGGGATGCCCGACAGGGATCTGGACGGCGAGCCGTTTTTCGCTCTCCACGGCCAGGGACCCGGCATCCCGGTTGTGGGAATCCACGCTCTGGAGATCGGTATTCCCCATGTGACGGGGCGGGCGCTGGACTGTTTGTTTAATATCGAAAGCACCCTGGGGGAGCGGATGGACCCGCAGGCCGAGGCGCTTTACCGCCGGTATTTCTACTCCTGCATGGAGAACGACGCCCATCTTCCCGTCTATTACAGAGACGGGAAGCCCTTGGTGGAGTGCCACAATCTGCGGGAAGCCTGCGAGGGTCTGGCCTGGCTCATCCGCGGGAGGAGGGACGCGCGCAGCGGGCGGCTGGCGGACGGCTTTCTCAGCACCCTGCTGGCCGTCACCGACGAACGGGGCTATCTGTCCCGGGAAAAAATCGACGCCGCCGGACTGAGGGATTTTTTCCCCGGCTGCGGCAACGCCCCCTCCACCGTCGGCCGTCTGGCCGGCGCCCTGCTCAACCTGTACGATGCCGCCGGGGATAAGCGGGCCTGGCTGCTGGCCGGACGAATGGCGGAGGGCTCCCTGGCCTTTTTCGGCGAAGATGGAGAGCTGGGGGAGGCGGCCGGCACCCATATCCATTCCATCACCTCCACCTTGACG
>CAKTXU010000240.1 GCA_934630995.1 uncultured Eubacteriales bacterium | reverse complement strand
GCTCTATGCAGGCATATCTGTTTGTAGGCTGCCGCTTGTCAGGGCGGCGATCGACCGGCTGCCGTGCCGTATCATCAGCAGGGACAGAACGGCGACAAGAACAAAAACGCCGGCGCCCGTGCCGATGTTCATCGGCTTCTGCCAGGCTGCGCCGTCCCCGAAGGCGGCGAACATGGCGGTCTGCAGAAAAAATATGGAGACAAGGGCGGTGGCGAGGGCAATGACCTTACTGGCCGTGTAAAGGGGATTTTTTAGCTTTCGATACCGCAAGATATTCGCTATGGCGGCGCCGGCATTGTAAAAGGTATAGCCCGCCGCCGCATAAATGGTGTATCCGGGATAATTCACGGCTTTTTCGCTGGCTATCGTACAGATACCGATGCCGGTGATGGCGACGGTCAGCACCAGCAGCATATAGCCGCAGAACCGGTATTTCCGGTATTCCTGAAGCAGCCGCCGCTCCTTCCCGCGGACGGAGTGCAGCAGCAGAAAACGCACGGTGCTGAGTACCATATAATAAAAAGCGAGGGTGCCCGACCACACGGAGTGTAAATAAATGCCCGCCGCCGCTTTATAAAGGGCGTAGAAAATATTGATACCCAGGGACAGATACAGGGATATCTCCGCCCGGTAGTCCATTTCCGTCAGATATTTGTGCAGAAAAGGGTTTTTATGCAGCAGCGCCTTTCCGCGTTTTGCCAGCCTATAAACCCGCAAGACGGCGGCCGCCGTGGTGTAGGCGGATATCCCATAGGCGACATAGGCCAAAGCGGTAGCCTCCAGCCCTCCGGTGAAAACAACGGCCAGGGTCAGTGCGGAAGCGGGTATCAGAAGCAGGAGGATCACACTGGTTGGGGTGAGGAACTTTTGCAGGAGCCGCCCGCAGCGTTTCACGGCATCCGCCTTCACTGCAGCCCCCGGCGCAGCGGTATCAGGCAGAGGAGGAGCAGGATACCGACGATCCCGACGGCTATCCCGGGAATCAGCAGGCCCTCCCACACCATGGTCATGCACAGGCCCACGCCCAGGACAAGCGCGCCCGCGATGCCGAGCAAGACGAGGCCGATGGTCTTGGGGCGCAGAGCCGGGGCGGGCTTCCCCTGCATTTTACGCCGCACGATCAGCATGGCGGCCAGCACAACCAGACCGGCGGCCCCCATGCCGACGCCCTGCCGGAACGCTCCCCATTCTGTGACCAGGCACATGCACATGCCCAGAGCGAACAGGATTCCGCCGATGGTTCCCAATATGAGTGACACAAAGTTTTCCTTTTTCATGGTGTCTCCTCCTGTCATAATTACCTTGTTTTCATTATCTGTGTTCTGTTTTTCGGGCGAGTCTGGCCTTCGCCTCCTCCGTGGTTTCGCCTTCTTCAGCCAAAAAGGTATCGACAAAGGCGTCTTCGATTTTTTTGTATCCGGAAACGACGCTCTTTTCTAGTCTTTTATAGCCTCCGACAACGGCGGTTTCGATGGACTTGTTTGCCTGTTTCAGTCTGGACAATTTGAAGCCCTCCATTATCTCAACACTTGTATGTGTTTCTATTACATAGTATACTGTTTTTCAAACGGCGGAGCAATCATCAATATCCGCACATTTGTTGAGATAATGGAGGGCTTTTGTGAATACGGCGAATAATAAGCGCAGAAGAGACTCGCAAAACAGGATAGAGACAGCCTTCGTCAAGCTGATCCAGGATCATGAGCTGAATAAAATCACCGTGACCGACGTCTGCAAGTCCGCTCAGGTCAACCGGACCACCTTTTACGCCAATTATCTGGATATTTACGATTTGGCGGACGCCGTGCAGAAGAGGCTGGAGAAAGAGGTTTTCGATTTATACAGGGAAGAACGGGAGCAGAAAAACAACAGCAACGATTTTCTGAAGCTGTTCCGCCATATCCGGGAAAACCAGATTTTTTACAGGACCTATTTCAAGCTGGGGATGGACGGACGGTTTCAGATCACGGAATACGATATTCACCAGGCCGCGGCCTATTATGATAACCGGCATATCGAATATCACATGGAGTTTTTCCGCAGCGGGTTGAATGCGGTGATTAAAAAATGGCTCCAAAACGACTGCCGGGAATCCCCGGAGGAAATTTTATCGATTATCGAAGCGGAATACACCGCAAGGATGGCATAATAGAGGAAGGTATAAAAAAAGCGCCCGGTGTGTCATCACCGGGCGTATTCACGTAATGATGGCTATTCCGCGCCTTCCGCGGCGGCTTCCTCCGGCTCCAGCAGCTCCAGCAGCGCGGGAGCGGCGGCCCGCTCCGCCTCGGTCAGCCAGACGGCGGCGCGGTAGCGGGCGGGGACCAGGGTCCACAGCCTTCCGCTCCATTCCCTTACCTCCTCGGGAACCTCCATGAGCATTTCCCGTCCCATAGCGGTGACGAGCAGGCGGCCGTCCTCGCTCATTTTATAGCCCACCCGCACACTGCTGTCGCCGAAGGCCACCCGGCGGGTGTTGTAATCGGCAATAAGAAATCCAGCCCCCAGTCCCAGAAGGCACAGGGTCAGGGAGAAGGCGGTGCCGAAGGCTTTCAGACGGCGGAACCGTGTTTTTTTCTTGGCCTTATACAGCTTGGTATCTTCCATGGCAAAAAACATCCTTTCTGCTTGTCCAAAGGGGAAAGGGAATAAAGTAAGCGATGAATATATCCTCATACCCGGATTTATCCATCACTTACTAAAAAATACGCTATTTCAGCGTCCCCAATACTTCTGCAAGTGTTTTTCCCAAAAGCTGGGCGGAATATACGGCCTCATCCATGGTGTTTGCCTCGCTGCCCATCTCGATGAGCATGGCGCCCTTGCTCAGATGCTGGTTATACCGGCTGGCGACAATGGACAGGGGGCGGATGAGCCCCTCGTACTTGGTGTTGACCGCCTGCTGGAGCCGCAGGGTCAGGCGGAGATTCTCCTGCCAGTTGGGATGGGGCAGGGAGTCGGTGCTGACCACCCCGGTGATGATCATGATTTGGGCGGCCTTGCGGCCGTTGATTTCCACCGTCGGCTTGACCTTGGCGGTATCGTCCAGCATGATGCCGTCCCGGTGGAGATCGATGACCACCTGGATGGAGGGGTATTTTTCCAAATCCTTGGCCACCGTTTCCGCCGATCGGTCATAGGCGCCGCTGTAGTTGGGATAATCGTGAACGGCGGTGTCGTGCAGCACCTTGATGCCGCAGGCCTCCAGCTGGGCGGCCAGCACGTCCCCCACATACACCACGTTTTTCGTGTTGTCCTGAGATCGCCCTCCGTCGCCGGAATTGTAATAGCCCGCGTAATACTCCATATAGGCCTCGGTGGTATGGGTGTGCATGATGAGCACCTGGGGCTCGTCGGTGTCCCGTATGTGGATATCCGGCTTGCGGGAAAGCTGTTCCTCGATGTCGAGGGACTTGCCGCTCTTGTTGCGGAAGGCGATCCCCTCGATGAAGCTGTCCCCGATGGACATCCGCTGTTCGGAGACGATGCCGCCGCTGCCGTTGTTGCCCGGCGGCTCCTTATTCGGAACGACGATATTGAGAAGGTCCTTGTATTTGCCCGGATCCTGATCCGCTCCCGACGGCTCGGTGTTTTGGGAGGGAAGGCTGGCGGAGGAGGAGGATTCCGTCTGTCCGGGGTTGGGCCCTTCGGCGGGTTTGCGGTCCAGACGTTCGCTCAGAGCCTCCGCACCGCCCTCCGGCTGCTGGAAGCCCGCCGACAGAAGAGCGGCGTTTGTGCCCCAGCGCAGCAGGGTTTCCCGCGGGACGCTGCCCAGCACCGCGGCAAAGGTCACGGATATGGCCAAAATGGCGCCGGAAAGCTGCAGCGCCTGTTTGTTTTTGAGTTGCATATGCATCACCGTTACAACCTATGCGGACAACGGCGGCGATATGCCCCTTTTTTCTCAATCGGCAGCCGCGGCGCAGAGATCGGCCGGGGAATAGGCGGGCTGCAGGGCGGCGTTGATGGCCATGGCCACCAGACGGGACGCCCGGCCGATGAGCAAATCTATCTCCCGGGGCGTCACCATCATCTGTGCTCCCCGGGGAGCCACGGCTACCTCCGATTCTTCACCGCCGGTGAGATCCCGGGCCAGGGTGGCGGCGTCCACCACGGTGGGTACCCC
>CAKTXU010000239.1 GCA_934630995.1 uncultured Eubacteriales bacterium | reverse complement strand
GCTCCCACTGGCGGGCGGCGGGCTTGATGGGCCGATTCCCCATATCCACCATGCCGTCCAGGAACTCGATGGTAAAGGCCCGATCCACCGACACGCCTTCAATCGCATCGTCGGCGATGAGGAAAGAGAACATCTGCTTATTGGCCTCCGCGTACCGCTGCATGCGGACAAGCACCGTATTGGGGGAGTCCTCCGTATTGATTTCCGCCAGCGTTTTGCCGTTGATGCGCACATAACGGTTGATCGCCTCCGTGATAGCAGCGGGCGTCTGCACCGGATTCTCCGTAAAATGCGGATTCTGAATGGCTTCAAAATACGAATCGCCCAGCTCCTCCGACCAGTCGGCATCCGTCAGCACCAGGAATTCGGTCAGCCCGAGGTTTTCGTGGTGATACGGCGGATTGAACGCGGTCAGCTTCGTGGTTTTTTTATTGCCCGGAAGCCCGTCTACCACCCGGGTATCGCCGTCAACGGTCAATGCAATGGGCCGGCTCGTCTTGCCCCAGGCGTCGATTGCCCGCACCTCAATTTGATAGGGACGCTGTGAAAGCCCCTGGAACACCGCCGTGTGCACCGCAGGCATCTCCCCGACCGACGGGGTGTTATAAAACCCGGTGATTGACCGGTAGGTGGCGGACGGCGTGTCGGCATGCATTTCAAAAACGTCTATCCGATAGCAGTAGACCATGTCGTCGTCGGTGGCCGCGTCGATATGCAGCTCCACCAAATCCTTTTCCTTCTCCTGCGAGGACAGCAGCGCCTCCGCCCGCGCATCCGGAGAGAAGACCGGCGCCTCGTTGAGCACCGTACCCCGCGCGCCGGTATAATAGAGCAAGTGGGAGCCGTCCTCCGCGGGAGCAGGGATAATCCAAGGCTCCTTGATAAGCGCGTTGTTGGCGAAATCGAGCCGCGTAATCCGCACATTGCCGGAAGCGTCCACCTCGATCAGAGTGCCGGTAAAGAGATCATAGCTGTTCTCCACCAACGATTGATCGAGGGATTCCAGATATTCCTCCTCCAAGGCCAAAAAATTGACGGCGCCCAGATTGACGGTGGTAAAGCCGGTCTGCATGATGGCGCGCTCATCATGAATGCTGTAATGGCTGTGTCCCGTCAGCGCGATGGCCTGCGGGTAATGCTTCAGGATGTCGGCCAGTCCTGTGGAGCGCGTACTGCCGTGGACGGTATCCTTTGAGCTGATATGGGTGACGACAAAAATCGGTTTCCCATCATAGGCCGGATCGGCCGTAATTTCCTCCAGCGTTTTTTTCGCCCAGGCCAAGGTTTCCGCCGTATAATCTATTTTGGAATAGTCGGCCTCCACGGCGAGAAAATGGTAGCCGCCGATGATCGCGTGCCGGTTGCCGGTTGCCCGCGCCGTCTCCTGATCCAGGTCCGCCATATAAAACCGCGGTCCCAGCGTGTCGTAAAACACCGCGGCGTTGGAACCGGCCGAGCTGTCGTGATTACCCAGACTGAAAAAAATCGGCACGTCATCGTCCACATAGTTTTCAAAGGTCTGTTTGACGACCGGCAATTCCGAAAAGGTTTGCCCATAAACCGGCTGATCGGCGATATCCCCCGCAATCACCAGCGCGTCCAGCCCGCCGGCGGCCCGTTCCTTTAAGATTTTCAGCGCCGTGGGAATATGATTGTTATTGTTGTGCGTATCCGAAACGGCTCCGAAGGTCAAGACCACCTGTTCCTCGTCGAAGGAGGCGGGAGGCAGGGCGGTCAGCTTATCGATGGAATCAAAGTCCTGCCGCGCTTTCAGCAGCACGGACAGGTTGCGGACCAGCTTCCGCTCGAATTCAGGCAGCGCGGCATATGCCGCCTCCGCCGCCTCAATCAACGGCAGGCTGTCCCGGCCCACCTCGCCGATCGCCTCAATTTTTTGAATAACCTCTGCCACCCCGGAGGACAGCGTATATTCCACCCAGGCCTTTTCTGACGCGTCCCAAAGCTTGGAAACCGGCGCGATGGGCCGGTTCTGCATGTCCACCATCCCCTCGCGTATCTCCAGGGTGAAATCCTCCTCCGGCGACACCGCCGGATCCAGATAGCCGTCGTACACGATGATATAGAAGGTCTGGCGGCCGGCGCTGTCCTTCTGCATCCGCACCAGGATTTTGTTCGGCAGGCTGGCGGTGTTGACCTCGCCTATCGGGGTGCCGTTTATCAGGATACAGTTCCTCACCGCCTCCGACATGTAATCGGGCGTCGGCACCTTGTTGGACGGGTGGCTGACTGGCTGCTGGATCGCCTCATAAAAGCTCCCCATCTCCTCCGTCCAGGGGGCGTCGGTGGTGATGGTGATGTCGGTGCTGGGACCTCCGGCACGATAAAACGGCGCGGCTATGCTGGTGATGGCGGTACTGTTGGAGGGTGTATATTCCACCCAGGCCCTTTCCGACGCGTCCCAAAGCTTGGAAACCGGCGCGATGGGCCGGTTCTGCATGTCCACCATCCCCTCGCGTATCTCCAGGGTGAAATCCTCCTCCGGCGACACCGCCGGATCCAGATAGCCGTCGTACACGATGATATAGAAGGTCTGGCGGCCGGCGCTGTCCTTCTGCATCCGCACCAGGATTTTGTTCGGCAGGCTGGCGGTGTTGACCTCGCCTATCGGGGTGCCGTTTATCAGGATACAGTTCCTCACCGCCTCCGACATGTAATCGGGCGTCGGCACCTTGTTGGACGGGTGGCTGACTGGCTGCTGGATCGCCTCATAAAAGCTCCCCATCTCCTCCGTCCAGGGGGCGTCGGTGGTGATGGTGATGTCGGTGCTGGGACCTCCGGCACGATAAAACGGCGCGGCTATGCTGGTGATGGCGGTCCCCCTCGCCTCTGCCGCCGTCTGCGCGTGGGAAAAGGCCGGCAGCGGCACCATCATACAGAGCGCCATTGCCGTCAGGGATCGCAGTAGCCCTTTGATTTTCATCCTCCATGCTCCTTTCGATAACCGTCGTTGTCTTGAACCGTCTACAGAAACCACAGGCGAAACCGGCTCTTCCGCCGCTGTTTTCCATATTGCAAGCATACGACCGTTTTTCAAAAAAAACAGTGCACAGAATTCGCAGAGTTGTGTGTTTTGTTAAGATGCCTTGTAAACAGCGGTCCATTTTTCTCCCGCCTGTGGTATACTAAGGCTATTAACAAGGGGAGGATTCATCATGGAGGACGGTAAATTTGTGGATCGGTATCCCTATTTTTCTGTGAATTACAGACAGCCCCTACAGCAATATGTCTATATGTATCAGGGCGGCGGGGAGCCTCTGGTGATTCTCAAGGATTATATGCCCGCCGCACAGATGATGGAGCTTTACAAGGATACCCGGCATACCCACGACTTCTATGAGCTGACCTATATCCGGCATGGTGCGGGGACGCATATTCTCAACGGCGAGCGCTACACCATTCAGCAGGGCGATTTGTTTTTCCTGCGGCCGGGGGATATCCATACCTATTATCCGGATATGTCCTCGGGAGCCTTTTGCGTGATCAATTGCCTGTTTCCCAGTCTACCCGGAGATTTCTCCGCCCTTGGGAAAACGCCCGAGGGACGAATTGTCCTGCATATGGACGCTGTAGAGGATTTCACGCAGCTATTCGTCAAAATGGATGGGGAGTTCGACAGGCGGGAACCGGGCTATCAGGATATGATCCAGTCCTATTTCCGCATTGCGCTGATCACGCTGATTCGTTCCCTGGGCGGGGAATCCCCCACCCTGTCTTTACGGGAGCTGCTGCCTGTCAAGGCGTATATAGACGCGCATTATGCCTCCCTGGATCTGCGGAGCTGCGCGGCATACACCGCCTATTCCCGCTCCCATTTCTGCCGCTTGTTCCGGGAGTGCTTCGGCGTGACGCTGACACAGTACATCAACCGCAGAAAGGTGGCCGCGGCAAAAGCCCTTCTTGCCGGAACCGATCTGCCGGTCGAGGAAATCCTGTGCCTGTCCGGCTTTCATAACAAAAACTACTTCTATCGTGTTTTTCAAACCCATGTCCGGCAGACGCCGGCCGCCTTCCGCGCGGAGCAGCGCCGATCGATCGGCGGATAAGCCGCAAACGCCGGTTTTTCCGGAGGTGTCCGTATGATAGAAAAAAGGCTGCCGCAAAATGAAGCATTTTGCGGCAGCCTTTTTTCTCTTCTGTTC
>CAKTXU010000238.1 GCA_934630995.1 uncultured Eubacteriales bacterium | reverse complement strand
TGCTGCCACAGGTCGAGATAAAACCGCTGTTTAGTCGGCGCGGGAAAATCGTAGGCGAACACCTCCACCTCAAAGCGGAGGGTTTCCACCTTCTCCTCCCGGGAAAAGCCCAGGGAACGATAGAGGGTCAGGGACCCTTCGTACCGGCCCGCCGGGGTGCCGGGAGGAACCTGTGTCTCGACGTATACCGCCGCCGGGACGCCGGCCTTCAGCTCCGCCGCAGGAGCGCTCAGGAGGATATCCCCGTACTGCAGGCAGTCGTCCCCCGTCACCATTCCAATATGCCGCAGGGTCACCGGCAGGGGGCAATCCGCCGCCGCCCGGTAAACCGGCAGCATGCCCTGCCGGTGGAAGGCCGGCTGTTCCCCCAGGAGAAGGAGGGCGTCCTCTCCGGCCTTGAGCACCAGTTGAAAGGCGGCCGGAAGCCCCCTCGCCGCCGGAACACTCCAGCGCTTTTGCGCGTATACCGCCGCGTCGTTCTGAAAAATGTCGTGACCTGTGCACAGCTTGAAGCTGTCCTCCGCCAGGCCGGCATGGAGTTCCGCCATTCCTTGACCGCCTTTCCCCGCGGGCCATTGCCGCCGGACCGTGTGGGCCGTATCATTCCGTGAATTCGATTTAACCACGATGTCCCTGTCGTAGTTGCCGAAGCCCGGGCCGTGAATGGTCACCCCGCCGGGATTGGCCGCGTCCGCGGGCGACTCCACCCGCAGAATGAGATCGCTTTTTCCATCCCCCAGCAGCTCATGCAGGGTGAGATCCGACACCTTTTCCCCGTCGATCAGGGTTCCCTGCTCGGTGAGCTTGATGGTCTTGAGCATGCCGTACTGGCAGCCGTCTATCCACCATTTCGGGGTGAAAAAGCCCCGCTTGGTGCCGAAGTCGCCGGGACTGGTCCAATACCCGATTTGCTTGCCGTTGAAAGAAAAATAGATATCCGAGGGATAATCGTCGTTATAGTCCGGGGCCTCTGAACAGATTTCCATGGAAATGCTGATGGATTTGACCGGCTTCTGGGAAAAGGCAAAGCTGGGGATGCTGTACTCCAGCCAGCCGGAGGCAAACCAAACCAGACCCGCGTTGACCCGTTCCGGATTGCTGA
This sequence comes from uncultured Eubacteriales bacterium, assembly GCA_934630995.1. Lineage (GTDB taxonomy): Bacteria > Bacillota > Clostridia > Oscillospirales > Acutalibacteraceae > CAKTXU01. The sequence continues at coordinate 3,060 of CAKTXU010000238.1, read as the reverse complement.
AATACCGGGGATCGTCCTGCATGCCGATGATCCAGGAGGTCGAGCACATCCCGCAGGTGGCCTTGACATCGTAGGCGGTGAACTGCCCCACGGGAATGGACAGGGACCGTCCGCTGACCCGTCCGTTCTGGGTTTGATGAAAAACCAGCGTGATTTCATCCATACACAGGCTGCAAATTTTTTGGGCGCCGCGCTGCCCCGCCACCGTCTTGCACTGCACGAGGCGGCATCTCTCCAGATCCTCGATATGCCTGGTAACGATGCCGGGAGAGACCTCCAGGATATTGGCCATCTCGCTGACATTGCGGGGATGCTCCTCCATCAATTGGATCATCCGGATCCGCGTCTCCGAGGACAGACATTTGAACAGCTCCATCTGCTCGGTGGTGACGTTGATTCTCATAGGGATCCTCCTTCATTTGGCGGGCGGCCAAAATCGCAGTCAGGCTTCGAGGCAAAGCGGCTCCGGGTAGGTTTCCATCAGTTCCAGGCCCCTCTCCCGGGACTCTTTCACCGGGATGAAGGCCGGCCGTTCCAGGCCGTAGGGGTGATCCGGCTGATGAAGGGACAGGGTGAGGACGCCCCGCCTATCCCGGAAAAGCATCCCGTGTCCGCCGTTGCAGGAGAACAGGGGCTTCTCTTCGTTCACCCACGGTCCCAGGACACTGCCGCTGCGGCTGTGCGCCACAGCCAGGGCATAGCCGGTGCGGCCGAAGCTGGACCACAGCATCAGCAGCTCTCCATCCGCCTTGCGGTAGAGGAAGGGCCCATCCGTGATGTACTCCCCCATCTTTCCGTTGATCGTCCAAGCCGCCTGGGAGGCTCTGAAAAGAAGTACCGGCTCCCCCGCTGCGCGGGTCAGATCCTCCCGCAGGGACAGGGCGCAGATCTCCCCGTCCGTCACCTGGAGCCATTCATGGCAGAACACCATCCAGGGCTTTCCCTGCTCGTCCACATGCAGCGTGCCGTCCAGGCACATCCAACCCGCCGGGGTCTGCGGCTCCGGGGAGACGGGGACGAAGGGCCCCATGGGGCTGTCCGCCCGCAGGATATGGGTGGCGCGCATGGCCCCCTCCCTGTAGAAGCTGGCCAGCATGACGAAGCTGTCCCGATATTTATGTACCTCCGGCGCCCAAAAGTTTTTGTCCGCCCAAAATCCGGCTTCCGGCCGGAATACAGGGACGGGATCACTCCATTCCTTCAGATCGCGGCTGACATACACATCAAAGCCGCAGCCGCCCTCCCAGGAATATTTTCCCATTGTCCCATATAGATAATATACCCCATTCTCCTCCAAAACGAAAGGATCCCGGATATAGATATCGCTCAGTCTCATGCCAATCTTCCTTCTGAGAGGGCCGGCGGACAGCCGCCGGCCCTCTCCGCTTACTTGTTTCTGTACGCCGTGACCTTTTCGTTATAGCTGTCTATCTCCGCCTGGAGCAAAGGGGTGTATTTCTCCACACAGGTGGACCAGGGAATGTCCCAAGAGGCCACCTCGTTGAACATGGCGTACATGTCGGTATTGCCGAAGTTGCCCACGCCGGGGCCAATCCGCCGGGTGAAGGTGAAGTTCTCCGGGTTGTTCATCTCGTCGATGAGGGCGTATTCCTCTTCCGTGTACCCCATCTTTTCCCGCTCCTTGGCGCGGGAGGCGGCGTTGGCCTCCGGATTGACCGCGTTGTACCGCAGGATGGACAGATACGCCGCCGCGCCCTGGGGATTGGGCGCACCCTTGGCAATCCAAAGGGTGCTGATCAGGCTGTTGACATAGTATGTATCGGCGCCGGGCATCTTGGGGGAGGGGGCAAACCGGACATCGCCCGCCTTCATCTTCTCGTACATCAGGGAGCGCGCCCAGGCCTCGTCATAAAACATGGCGATATTCCCCGCCAAAAATTCCTCGCTGTTGCCCCCGATCATCATCCGGCAGTTGCTTCCCGCCGTTCCCGAACGATAAAACAGATTCATGGCCTTGGCCAGCGCCTGGCTGCCCAGGTTGTTGGTCAGGGTGCCGTCCTCGTTGACCTTGACGAAATCCTCTCCGCAGGTCATGTAGAAGTACTCGGGCGCGGCGGCAAAGCCGTAGGTCTTCACCGTGCCGTCGCTGCCCTTGACGGTCAGCTGCTGGGCCAGCTCCATGCACTTGTCCCAATCCCACTCCCCCTTGCGGTAAAGCTCCAGGGGGGACTCCAGGCCGGCCTCCTCGAACATCTGCACATTGTAATAGATATACCCGTCGTTTATCAGGGACACCACCGGGGTGAAAATCTTGCCGCCAAAAGCGTACTCCTGATTGACCGCCTTGACGCCGCTCCACAGGGGCGTGTCGAAATCGATGAGATCCGGGGTGATTTCCGTCACCAGTTCGCTGAGAACAAAACCCGGATTATCCTGATATTTGTAGTGAACCAGATCCGGCGCGTCCTTGGCCAGCACAAGCTGGGCCAGCTTGGTCGGCAGCTCGTCGTAGGTGGTGCGCACAAACTGAATCTCCGCGCCGTAGGCCTGCTTGAGCTGCTGATTGAGGTCATAGGACTCGTTCCCCTCGGTTTCAAAATCCTTGCCCGAGCCCCAGCCAAGATATTTGACCTTGCTGCCGCTGATATCAAATTTCGGCAGCGAGACGGCGGAGTCCCCGCCGGAGGCGGCGCCGCTGCCGGCGCCGCTTTCCGCCGGTTTCTCCGTGCAGCCGGCCAACAGGGTCAGGCTGAGCAGCCCGGCCGCCAGCAACGACAAAACCCGTTTCATCGATTGTGCGCACCTCTCTTTTTATTCAGCAGCAGCGCGGCAGCGGTCAGAAGGGCCGCACCGCCCGCCGTCAAAGCCATCGCGATCGGGAAGCCGTCACCGGTTGAGGGCGTGCCCTTGGTGGTGGTGGCCGCCGGTTTGGTGGTGGGCGTGGGGATCTCCGCCTCCTTGGAGGTGATGACGATATCGTCCACCGCATAGCTGCCGCCGAAGGAGGTAAAGCCGATATCGCCCTTGACCGTCTTGATGAAATCGTCGGTCACTGAGATGGCGGGTTCCGCCGGGACGGCGCCGGAGGCGGGATAGACG
>CAKTXU010000237.1 GCA_934630995.1 uncultured Eubacteriales bacterium | reverse complement strand
CCCAGAGGCCGCTTATCTCCGGCGCGAAGACCGCCAGCTGGTTATATAGGCTGTAGTCCCCGATGCCGATCGGCATTTCCCCACTGCGGAAGCGATTGGCGAAATCGAAGGAAACCGGAACGCCGTAGCTGGTGTAAAGATTTGTGAATTGCTGGAACGCCCTGATCCCGGCTTCCTCATCCAGTCCCGTGCGGGTGTCCCCCGCGCGGTAGAACGCGCCGCCGTTTTGATATAAAAAGATGGCGTAGCCGTTGATATTCGGCAGGATACCGAATTCCATATGGTTTTTGGACAGCACGTGCAGGACGTCGTATAGGTCGTCCCAGGTTTCCGGCGCCGACAGCCCCAGCCCCTCCAGGATATCCGTCCGATAGAACAGCATCGGAAAAATCTGGGTTTCCGGCAGGCCGTAGAGTTCCCCCTCATATTGCAGCGGAATCAGCGCGCTTTCCGGAAACGCCTCCAGCAGCGCCTGTCGGTCGGTGAGCTCCGACAGCGGCAGCAGCGCTCCCCGGGCGGCATAGTCCATCACGTTGACGCTGGTGATGCCTAGTGCCACATCCGGCCCTTTGCCGCTGATAATGGAGGGGAGCAGGGTGGTCGCGGCTACCAGCTGGACGTTCACCCGCCCGCCGATTTTGCCGGTATAGTTCTGTCCGATAAGCTGGTTGACTATCTGGGCCTGTTCCCGGCCGGTCGACACCCATACCTCGATGGACTCGCCGTCGTCCATGCCTCCCATTTGGCTGTAATCGGTGAAGAAGGCGGCGCCGAACAGCCGCAACTCATGCCAGAGCCCCTCAAAGAAGCCGCTTTTATCCGCCGGCCGAGGCGCCTGCTCTGGCATCAGGGCGATGTAGTCGATGTCCAGCCCCTGCTGCCGTATATTCAGCGCCCAGGTGCCCAGCGCGGAGATGTTGCTTTTAAAGGAGGACAGCCGTTTGGAGACGGTTCGCGGTTTTTCCGAAAATTCCGCCGTCTGCACCGCCAGACGGTCGAGCAGGGCGTTTTGATCGCTCTTTTTGCCGGTTATTTCGGTCAGGCAGTCGGAGATTCGTTTGAGCTCCTGTGCAAGCGACGCCAGCTCCTCCAGTGTACCGGGAATCTCTTTTTCAAGCGCGTAGTCGCGGTAGATATCGGGTGAAGCGCCCATGATCACGAGGATTTCTCTGTAGGCCTGGTTGAGCCGCAGAAGAATGGCGTCGGTTGATCGGATAATTTCCCCCATGTCCCCCATCACCACCTGCAGCCGCAGGCGGTGGGAACCGGCCTTGAGCTCAAAGAGATAATCCTCCTCCCCATTGCCCAGCACCAGCGACTGCCAGTCGCCGTCATACCGTACGCGGATTTCCTCCGCCTCCGCAAAGGGGACGGCGCCGTCGATGGTGAGCTTGCGGGTGGCATAAATGCCGCTGGTGATATTCTGGCGCACCCGCATCCCCAGCCGGTATAAACCGTCGGCCGGAACGCTTATCTCCCATTCGATCCACTGCCCGGCCAGCTTCCAGTTGGCGCCGCCGATGATGTTCAGCTTGATGGCGCCGTAGTCCATCGGCTGGGTAAGCGGGGAGGAACGATCCCACAGCGCGTGCAGAGAGGAATCGGATTTATAAACCGCCTCCTCCCCCTGCACCAGATCGGCATAGGCGCCCCCCTGGGCAACCGGATAGCGGTATCCGGCGCGCGTCTCCTCATATGATTTCACGGGCTGATACGGCATGAGGACGATATCCCCCACCGCCATCGGCTCCCGGATGGTTTCCAAAGTGATGTCATGTTCACCCGCCGTGAAATAAAACACGAAATCCTCGCTGATGAAGCCCTCCTTATCGCCTGCCGTCTTGCTCATCCAAGCGGGCGCCTCCTTCTGGGAGGGGCGGACTTCGTTGCCCCTGCCGTCTACGGCGGGCTTGCCGTCGTCTGCCCAGCGGCGTTCAAAGGAGAGATCGCCCGCCTGTTCGAATGGCGTCGTACCGTCCAGCAGCAGCCGCCTCTCGATGACGCTGCCGGTGCCCTCCAACGGATAATAATCGAAGCTGATGGTATACAGACCGGCGGACGACACCTGAAATCGGTAGTGTGCGGCGGCCTCCCCGCCTGTCAGATAGCAGCCTGTGTTCCCCGCCGCGCTGCGGTACCCCCCGTATCCATCGATAAATTCCATGCCCGGCGATGCTTCCCTGTCGGCCGGAACGGCCAGCGCTTTCCCGCCGGCGGGCCGGCTCTCAGATTGTGCGCGATAGTCTTCGTAAGATAGTCCCGCCACCGCCTGCCCCTGCTGTTCCGAAGTGGGAATGGATGCGGCCTCCTCCGCCCCCCGCGCCCATAAGCCGGCGCCAAAGGGCTGCATTGTCAGTAGGGCCGCGGCTGCAATGCCTATCCATCGTTGCCCTTTCACGGAATCCTTCCCGCCTTTCTGCTGCTAATCATCGATTAAACACATGCCGGCTGAGGATGTTGCTACGTTGTGATTAGCATAGGTGTTGACTTCCCCCTCACAGGATGCAGCCCGGCAAGAGGCGACCCGCGCATCCCGCTGGGCTGCATCCCTTATGAGGTAAAGAATCGTGGAAACCGGTTTACTCTAACAGCAGCTTGGGATCGTTGTTCACATACTGATCGAGATAGGTGTTAAAGGCCTCGTGCTCTATTTCAATAGCCTGCGCGGGGGTGTGCTTGCGGTCGAAGAAGGTGTTGTTCAGCGTGGTCTCATAGGGGATCAGCTGCAGCGAACCCATGTCGACCGAATGATCAAATTCCGCATTGGTCAGCATCTTGAGATACCAATCGAAGGACTTCTGATTGCCGCGGAACAGCTCATCCCGGGCATACTCCTTCCAGGACTCGGAATTCGTCCCGGGCAGGGGGGTGGTCATCCGATCGAAGAAGAAGGCGATGTCCTCGATCGTCTTGTCCGCGTCCTTGACCGCCGTGGTGGGAATATAGAACAGGCGGATTTCCCCGCCGAAGCGGCCCACATATTCGCCGCTGTCGTTGCCGTCCGCGAGCGGATAGGGGATAAAGCCGTAGTCGTCGTTCATGTCGAGGAACCAGCTGACGTCCTCATCGCCATAGGTCAGCCATTCCATATCCATGGGAATGAAAGCGGCCTTGCCCTTGGCAAACAGCTCCGAGGCGCCGTAATGGGGAGAGGTGCGCACCCAGTCGAAGGACACGGATTTGTCCGTGTACATCATGTCGAGCAGCCACTGCATGGTATTGTAAATGATGGGCTCCGCTTGGCCGAAGACCCATTTGTTCTTGCCGGCATCCCAGACTGCCGGATATTTCCCGGTCGCCCACAGCGGACCCCGCCACTCGCAGCCGGCAATGCCCCAGATATCGGTGACATTGTCGCCGTTGGTGTCCTGGGTCAGCTTTTTGGCGAGCTCACGGAATTTGGCTGGCGTCCAGCTCCCCTCTTCAATCAGCAGATAGGGATCCTCATTGATGCTCTTGAGCAGCCGCGTGTTGAACAGCATGCCGCCCTGGTTGAAGTTTATGTAGCGGAAATACCAGGAGGTGAAATCCGTCCCGTAGTAATCGCCGTCATATTTGGACAGCTCGGTTTTGCTGGCCATGAATTTTTTGCTGTTGATGTCCAGGCTTTCCAGCCCGTTGAGCTTGGCGAAGTACCCCTTGCGGGTCCACTCGCGGCCCTGCCACAGCTGGCACTCCACGATATCGGCGTAATAGTTTCCCGCCAGCATGGCGGCGTTGAAATCGGTGATGAACTGGCTGTAGGAACTGATCGCTTTAAAGGCAATTTTGCAGTTGTATTTTTTCTCCAGCGCTGCATAGTGATCGAGCAGCTTGTCGCCCCATTCGCTTGTTCCGTATTTCGGGTTGAGGCTGCCCGACCAGAGAGAGGCGATTGTAAAGGTCTTCTGGCCGAAATCCTTCTGCACATTGGCGTTGGGATCCACGTCGACCTCCGGCTCACTGGAGGATGGGGAATCGGCGCTGCCCGGGTCCGTCCCCGCGGACGATGACGCCGGGGAGGATGAGGGCTTGCCGCTGGCCGTTTCTCCTCCCGACGAGCAAGCGGCAAACTGGCTGACAATAAAGGACGCGAAAAGAAGTAGACTGCAAACGCGCAAAGGACGTTTCATGGACGGCTCCTTTCCAAATTGGTCAGAAATGCCCGGCGGTCGACAAATCCACTGCATACGGA
>CAKTXU010000236.1 GCA_934630995.1 uncultured Eubacteriales bacterium | reverse complement strand
GGCGCTATTCCGCCCCGTCCGCCGTCCTGCACTCAGAAAGGGAAACGCGTATGAAAAAGACATGGCTGTCCAAGCTGCCGCTCCCGCAGCGCAAAAAGGTACTGGCGATTGGAATTGGCAGCGCGGCTCTGGTGCTGGTCTGCGTGGCCAGCCTGCTGCTCGTGCTCTTCACCGGTGGGAGCGGCACTTTGCCTGTGGGCCCCAGCGGCTCCGGCAGCGCTTCCGGAACGCCGGGCGGCGTCCCGTCGGGAACGGCGTCCGGATCCGATTCCCAGCCCAACAGCACGCCGCAGGGCGGCGGCACAATTGAAAACGGGGAGGCCTCTTCTGTGACAGCAGCCTTTGTGGAAAAGGAAAGGGTGGACATATCCACCCAAAAGCCCGCGTTTGCGGCCGGTATGCCGACCGCCAAAATCGCCATGGAGAACGGCCTTTCCCGGCTGTACATCGACGGAAAGGCTACGGCGCCCATCCTGTTTTTCGGCAACAGCGATTTCAACAATCCCAAGGGCGTCACCACCAGCCAGGCGGGTTACGCCGGTCAGGCGGGGATTCATCTGCACTCCATCATCGTCAATCTCAATTACACCACCGACATCGGCAATCTCAGCGAAACCGCCCAGCAGCTGCTGTACAACCATCTCCATCGCAGCGTGAAAAGCATCACCGACGGCGACCCGGACGCCAAAATCCTGCTGAGGGTCAGCGTACTGATGCGCCCCACCGCCGACACCAAGAAGGGGGACGTCATCCGCTTCAAGAACGACGGCACAGAGTCCAACGCCGTCTCCATGGCGGCCGATGTCTTCAACGAGGAGTCCAGCAAACGGCTGGCCCATATGGTCGACTACATCAGCTCCCACGAGGAACTGGCCAGCCATATCATCGGCTATCATCTGGACAATCAGGAATGGTTCCAGTATGCCTACCGGGAGAACGGGCAGGATTTTTCCACCGCCAACAATGAGAAATTCGCCCAGTGGCTGGCGGTGAAATACAAGACGGACGAGGCGCTGCAGAAGGCGTGGGGCAGCGATTCCGTCAAGCTTTCCACGGTGGATATGCCTCTCGATCTTCCCGCCAACCTCTTCGGTGAAAACTACGCCGACATCCTGTTTTACGGCACCGAGACGCAGAAATATGTGGATTATCATCAGTATGTCGGCGACCTGACGGTGGCGCGGATCTCCAACCTGTCCCGTATCATCAAGGAACGCACTGAAAACCGGGCCATCGTCATCTCCTTCTACGGCTATCAGTTTGAGCTGTACAGCTCAATATCCGGGCATTACAATCTCAATTGGCTGCTGGCGGATGAAAACATCGACGGCTTTGCCGGACCCGTCACCTACAAGGACCGGAACACCGGCAGCTATGATCCCAAATCCGCCATCTGTGCCACCAGCGCGTTCATGTCCACCGTGGATTCCATCCAGCGCAACGGCAAGCTGTGGTTCCAGGAGAGCGATCAGCGCACCTTTATCAACCACACCGGCGCTGAGGTGACCGATACTTTTCTGGCTCCCATCACCAGCCTGGAGGATATCTATCAGGTGCACAAGCGGGAGCTGGGCGACTCCATTATCCATGGGAACGGCCTGTGGGCGATGGATTTGATGGCCCAGGGCTGGCTGGACGATCAGACCATCTGGACCAATCTCTCCAAGCTGGCCGGCCTGTACAGCGCCTATCAGAACGGCTGCAACAGGGCCGCGCAGTTCGACGTGGCGCTGGTGGTGGATGAGTATTCCCTCAACCGTATGGCCAACCACGGCCTTATCGGCAACGAGCTGCTGGGTGAAATGCAGCTGAACCTCTATCATGCGGGACTGTCCACCTGCTATGTGCAGCTGAAGGATGTGCTCGCCGGTAAGGTGGACGACGCCAAGCTGTACATCATCACCTCGGCCTTCGACATGACCGACGCGCAGATTGCCCAGCTGCAGAAGCAGCTGCACAGGGACGGCAAAACCACCCTCTTCATGTATAACTTCGGCGTACTGAGCACGGAGCAGGCCAAAGCCCTCACCGGCATGGACTTCGCCGAGGGAAGCGTCGACAGCACGCGGCTGACCCTGTCCGAGCAGTCCGCCGTCCCCGGCCTGAAGGCCAGCAGCCATACGGCCGTCACCGCCCGCGCGATGACCGTGACCGGCGGGCAGACCGCGACGCTGGGCACCTACAGCGACGGATCGGTGGGCTTCGCCATCAAGAAAACGGCGGAGTATACCACCATCTATTTCGGCGACTCGGTTATTTCGACGGATAATCTGAAGGCCATCGCCAAGGCTTGCGGTATCCATGTGTACACCGACACCAAGGATGTGTTTATGGCCAACCAGAATCTGGCCGTGCTGCACACAACCTCCGCCGGAACCAAGACGGTGTCCTTCGGACGGAAGGTGGACGTTTACGACTATTTCGAGAACAAATGGTATACCGGCGTGGACAGCGTCAGCTTGCCGATGGAGAAGGGCAAAACCAAGTATCTGTTCTTCGGGGAGAAGAGCGAAATAGAGAGCTGGAAGCTGCCGGCCTATTGAGTCAGAGGATCCGGCACCGTTAAGAACGCAGGAGGGCTCGCCATGAAAGCCGAAATCAGACAGGTCAACCGCATGCCCCGCATCTGCATAGACGGACAGGACTATTCCCCGCTGATGTTTTTCACCAACACCGGTATCCGCAGCCGCTTCCCCTCAACCGGCAGACATATCGCCATGGCGGCGGAATACGGAGAAACCGATCTGCTTTCGGTCAACACCTCCCTGTCGGTGGGGGAGACGGTCAAGGATTTTTCCCACGCCTTCGACAGCCTGCAGTTGGCGGTAGACAACAATCCCCGCGCCAGGATTCTGCTGCGGGTGGGGATGGGGGTGCTGCGCCCCTATGCTTGGGGAAGGACCCATCCGGACGATGTGATGCAGTTTGACATCGCTGCCGATGTGACCAATTACGAAACCATCGGCGGAGAATGGGTGCCGGTGGATACCTATATCACGCTGGCGTCTGACGAATGGCTGGCCGAGGCTGTGGACACCCTGCGGCAGTTCCACGAGGCCCTGCAGGCCCGGCCGGAGCTGATGGAGCATGTCGCGGGCTATCACATCGCGGGAGGCGAGACCGGCGAGTGGTTCCATCACCAGCTCCGGGAGCGGGGCGTGGATCGCAGCCCGGCCAACCAGCGGGGGTTCCGCCGCTTCCTGGAACAGCGGTACGGCACGCCCGAGGCCATGAACCGCGCCGAGGGGACAACCTTCGCCGCTTTTGAGGAAATCGGGATCCCCGCCCCCTTCCCCTGCAACGACCGTCACGGCCCCTTTGAACGGACCATGCTGGAAAAGGGCGACCGGCTGAGTGCGCTGTATGGGGAATATGCCTCCGAGCTGGTGGCGGACCGGATACGGCGTCTGGCGGCTGCGGCCCGGGAAATCACCCGCCACCGGCTGCTGCTGGTCTTCTTTTACGGCTACTATTTCGATTTGTACGACGCCCGCACCGGGCATTTCGCCCTGCGGCGGGTGCTGGACTGTCCGGATATCGACGCCTTTTCCAGCCCCATCTGCTATACCGACCGCAACGAAGGCGGCATCGGGGCGCACATGTGCGCGGTGGACAGCTTTGCCCTGCACGGCAAGCTGTGGCTGGTGGAAAACGATATCCGCACCTTTATGAACATCGAGGACGACGACATGGACGCGGCGCTGAACATGGGGCATCATGTGCCCAGCCTCCGCGCCGTCAAGGATGTCTATACCCGCGAAATGGGCAATATGCTCATCCACGCCACCGGCTGCTGGTACATGGATTTGATTGCCAAGGGCTGGCAATACCATCCGGATATCTGGGAACACATTGCCTCCCTGCGGCGGCTCTACGATTCCCTGCTGGATTCCCGGCATCCGCTGGCCGCCGAGGTGGCAGTCTGCGTCGATGAGCGGTCGGCGGTGGCTATGGCCAGCGCCGAGGGGCTGGGGATGCAGGTGCTGTACCAGTTCCGGCTGCAGTTTTACCGCGCGGGCGTCAAGTTCGGGCTGTACATGGTGGAGGACGTGGAGGAGGGAAGGGTTCCCTCCGCCAAGGTCATTTTCCTGCTGGATCCCTTCGCCATGTCCGCTGAGCGGATGCGAAAGCTGGAGGAGGTCAGCCGGAGGCAGCAGGCCGCCATAGTGGCGGTG
>CAKTXU010000235.1 GCA_934630995.1 uncultured Eubacteriales bacterium | reverse complement strand
GTTGCTGTCCACCGCGATGCGGTTTGTCCCTGTCCTCATCTTCTCAAAGTTCAGAGGCACGGTGACCCAGGTGTCGATTTGACCCTGTTCCGGCGTCAGGTCATACCGCTCCCAGACGGTGCCGTTGAGTCTGACCTTGAGCACCGGCGCGGTGGTGTCCAGGGGACTGGGCACGTCGGGTTCCTCCTCCGGCTCAGGCTCCGGGGCCTCCAGCAGGGTGCTTCCCACATGCAGATTGACCGCCACACGGGCTTGGGTATAGCCGTCCAGGCTCTCCACATCGACGTTGCGGCAGACGTTGTACACCGTGTCCTGCGGTACAAACAGACCGACCACGACGCTTTCATCCTGCTTGTATTCCTCCTCTTTGGGATAGGTCACCCAATCGGTGCCGTTGAACAGCTCCAGCCGAATGTTGACCGTCCGGTCCTCCATCATTTCCCAGCTTTCCATCACGTCTGTGGAAAGGAAGGAATCCATGGCGGGCATCCGCAGGGTGGAATACAGATCAAGGCTCTTCTCCGTCCGGTTGCCGTGATTGTAGGCGTTGGAATGCACCGCCAGCTGATTATAGCCCGCCTCCAGCAGACCGATATCGACGGGAATCGTTACCCAGGCATTCTCCTGCCCCAGATATTCGGTCAAATCCTGGCTTATCCACGACTTTTCGTTGATGCGGAGCTTAAGGACAGGCACCGAGGATTCGTCGGGCCCGGTGTTCTCCGTCTGGGAGGAGGCGGCCGTGGCCGAACAGGGCGGAATCTTGGAGCCGGCGGCCGAAGCCGCGGGGACGGAGGAGGCCCCTCCGCCTCCGCAGCCTCCCAGCAGGACGCTCCCCGCCAAAACCGCGGCGGACAAAACCCGTTTCCAATGCTTCATCATTTTCTGCCTCTCTTTCACTCTCATTTTTGCAGCGCGTACAGGACCATCTGATCGATGAGATATTCGCCAAGGACGTTTTCATAGCCGCCGGCCGACAGGGATTCATGGGTCAGCAGCCCGCCGCCCAGGGTAAAGGGGGCGCTGTTGTGGCGCAGGGTGGACTGGATGAGCAGCCCCTGCCCGGAGGCCCGCTCCTGGATATAGGAGCCGATGCTGCCCTGGGTGGTGGCCCACCGTCCCACCAGATTGGTTCCTCCATCCGGTACCTCCATATGATAGCGGGTCGCCAGCTCGAGAAACTGCAGCCCGCCGTAGCCGCCGTTTTTCAGGGAGGCGGCCAGAGAATTCCCGGCGTCGGGCAGGAAGGCGAAGGACATGCGGTTGTAATCCCAATTTTCCGTCACCTTCACCGGGCCGTCGCCCACCCCCAGGTACACCACCTTGCCGCCGTTGGTGAGATGGTTGAGTATGCTGCCGGTCAGCTGGGTGGTGACGATGACCTCCGGTTTATCCCCAGTCCCGGTGTACGCACTCATCCAAGGGTAGCGTTCCCGCAGTTCCAGGGTTCTGCCCGGGTCGTAAACCTGGACGCTGCTCCCCTCCGATAAGCCCGCGGCGGGATAGGCCCAGAGGTTCCAGGAATTGACCAGTTTTTTTCCGCCGCCCTCCAGGGTAAGCTCCAGCTCGTACCGAATCGCCTGGGCGCTTTCCGGGAATGTCACCTGAAAATCCCCAAGACCGTAATAGCCGCCTCCCTTCAGGGAGACATCGGCGGATATCGTCCCGCTTTTCACCGTTTTTCCGCTGTCCTTCAGCGCGTAGGTCAGCTTGCCGCCGGTCAAATCCCGGCCGCCGTAGAAGGAGACGGACGCTCCCAGAGCGGCCGTGCCGCCCGCCCAGTAATTGAGGGTTTCCCGGTCCAGCAGCAGCGCCTCCTCCGCAGCGGAACGGCGGATAAAAGCGGCGTCGAAATGCGGTTTGTACAAATCGTCGAACCAACCGTCGGCCCAGCCGTTGGGGCTTTCAAATATATGTGTCAGGAAGAGTCCCGCCACCGTGGAGTTTGCCTTGCTGGCCTCCAGATAGAACTTCCGCAGCTCCTGGGCGTTGTCCACCGACGCCTGAATCACCGCCTGCACCTGCTCCTCCGTATAGCCAGCGTCCCGCATGATTTTGGCGTCGTCGTAGTCGCCGAAATACTCGTGATACCAAGTGTATTTTTCCGTGGATTGGGCATTCAGAGCCGCCAGATCCCGCAGCACCGAAATGTCCGCGAACTCGCCCAGGATCATCCAGCCCTCCAGCATATCCTCATAGCAATTGACCTGATAATAGGGATGGCAGGTGGTGAAATCCCCGTATTTATGCGCCCCGTTGGAGCTGTTGTCGGTATACAGCCTGTTAGGGGCCACAGTCTTGGCCTCGCCGACGCACCAGGACATCAGGGCGTCCATTTCCGGCGTGAATTCCAGATCCTCGCAGTTGAAATCGGACAGTATCAGACAGGGATGGTTGCGCCCCGCCTTGACCAGCTCCATCATCTGCAGATAGCTCCGTTCAAAGAAGGCGTCGGTTTCCGTGGGATTCCAGATGGGATACTCTATGTACATGTACATCCCCATACGGTCGTAAATATCCATGATGTAATCGGGCGGCACCACCAAACAGTATTTGACGGCGTTGAAGCCCGCCTTTTTCAGTTCGGTCAGCTCTTTTTCGATCTGCTGGACACTGACGGCGGGGGTGTAGTTGTCGTAATAGCTGCCCCAGTGGAGCATGCCGGTGAGAAAGACCGGACTGCCGTTGACCAGGATTTTATTTCCGCTGGTTTCCACCCGCCGCAGGCCGAAGGGGGTGTCCAGCGTGTCGGTGGAATTTCCACTGGTCACGGTGACACGGGCGGTATACAGATTCGGGGAATCCACGTCCCACAACCGAGGATTTTTCACCGCGGCGGTCAGATGAAGGACGGCGGTTCCTTTTGGTTCCACAGTTACGCTGCAGGCCGCCTTTTCGCCGTCTTTCACAATTTCCAGAAGGACTGCCGCCTCCTGTGCCTCTTCGGTGGCATTGTAAACGGTGATTTCCGCCGTGGCCGTACCGGCGGCGATATCGGTATCCACAAATACGTCTTCTGTTATCACCCGGCCCCGGCTTTCCAGGTAGACGTTCTGCCACAGGCCGCCGTAATTGAGCTTGCGGGTATCCTGGACAAAGCCGGCCAGCGTTTCCTTGATGGGGATATCGTCGTCGGTCAGGCCGTTGTTCCAATCCTGATCGATCACCCGGACCACCAGAGTGTTTTTCTCCCCAAACCGGGCGGCCCCGTTCTCCCGCAGATTGAACTCAAAGCCGGTATAGCCCCCCTCATGGGAGCCGAGGAACCGGCCGTTGAGCCATACCTCAGCCTTATAATCGGCCGCATCGAAGCAGAGCCAGACATCCTTGTCGTCCTTGTCCCCGGGAAGGGTTATCTCCCGGCGGTACCAGCCCACCCCGTTGAAGGTGTCCGGGTACACCGCGTCGGCATAGCCAACCTCAAACTGTCCCTCGAAGGCGGCGGGCACGGTCACCGTCTGCCAATTCGTTCCCGGCGAGCAGGCCTTGAGCCGCAGGCAGAGCTGCCGTTCCGGCAGCGCCGTCTCCTCCGTGTCCTCCACCGTGTAGGCGGAGCCGCTCCCCTGAACGGCGTCGCCAAGCAGATAGACGCCGCCGCCCAGGGTCGTGCGCAGCTCGATTTTGTTTTCTCCCGTCACCAAATCCTCCCGCCGTACGGGCAAATCGATCCAGTGAGCCTGACCGTTCATGTAATAGCGGACATCCAGCTCCGCCCATTCCCCGCCGTTGGCCCGCACGGCCAGACGGCTGCCCCGTTCCCCTTCGGCGGGACGGGCGTCCGGCTCGATGAGCACCCGGGCCAGCGCTTTGACATAGCGGGAGGAGACATCCTCCCCCACATCCAGCTTCATGCCCGCGATCCGCCCGGCCAGCGCCAGCCGCTCATCGCCTCCCTTATCCTTTTTGAACAGAGAAGCGCTTTTCTGACTGTCGGCGTAAAAATCCCAGTTCCCGTTAAGGCTGATCGCCCCCTCCCGGCTGCCGACAGGCAGGCCGTTGCCATCCTTGTCCGATTTGGCGGAGCATCCCGCCGCTCCCAGCAGCACTCCCGCCGCCAGCAGCAGACTGACAAAGCCCTTGACGGCGCGCATGCAATCGTTCATCAGGAGACCTCCTTTCAATTCTGAGCCCTTTGAAATGTTTTATCCCTTGACCGAACCGAGCACGATCCCTTTGACG
>CAKTXU010000234.1 GCA_934630995.1 uncultured Eubacteriales bacterium | reverse complement strand
ATCCTGCTCCAGGGGGCGGACAAGGTGTCCATCAATTCCGCCGCCATCGATAGGCCCGCCCTGATAGCAGAGGCCGCTCAGCGCTACGGCAGCCAGTGCGTGGTGGTCGCCATAGACGCCCGCCGGCGGGCGGACGGCTCCGGCTGGGATGTGTACAAGCACGGCGGCCGGCTGAATACGGGTCTGGACGCCCTGGAATGGGCACGGCAGGCGGAACGGCTGGGCGCGGGGGAAATCCTGCTGACCAGCATGGATAGGGACGGCACCAAGGCGGGCTATGATCTGGAGCTGACCGCTGCGGTTTCCGAAGGCGCCGGTATCCCGGTTATCGCTTCGGGCGGGGCGGGGACCATGGAGCATTTTGCCCAGGCGTTTTTAGAGGGAAAGGCGGACGCGGTGCTGGCAGCGTCGCTGTTTCACTATCACGAAGTGGATATTCCTGCTTGTAAAAGGTATTTGGCCGGCCGGGGGATTTCCGTGCGGCCGGTATAGCGCGGCGGATTGGATAGAAAAGCGAAGGGCACGAAAATTTTGGGAGGTTGCAACATGGCAGCAAAGTATGTATTCGTAACAGGCGGCGTGGTATCGGGACTGGGAAAGGGCATTACGGCGGCGTCATTGGGCCGGCTGCTCAAGAGCCGGGGATTGACGGTGTCGGTCAAGAAGCTGGATCCGTATCTGAACATCGATCCCGGGACTATGAATCCTATCCAGCACGGCGAGGTCTTCGTCACTGAGGACGGGGCGGAAACGGATCTGGATCTGGGCCACTATGAACGGTTTATCGACGTCAACCTTTCCCAAAACAGCTCGGTGACCTCCGGTAAGGTTTATTGGAACGTGCTTCAGAAAGAGCGTCAGGGGGACTATGACGGCGGCACCGTCCAGGTGATCCCTCATATCACCGACGAAATCAAGCGCCGCATTGCCCTGGACAGCGACAAATACGACGTGCATATCGTGGAAATCGGCGGCACGGTGGGCGATATCGAGGGCCTGCCCTTTCTCGAGGCTATCCGCCAGTTCGCCGTCCAGCATGGCCGCCGCAACTGCCTGTTTCTCCATGTGACTCTGGTGCCCTACATCGCCGCCTCCCAGGAGATGAAAACCAAGCCCACCCAGCACTCTGTCAAGGAGCTGCTTTCCCTGGGCATCCAGCCGGATATCATCGTATGCCGTGCCGAGCAGCATCTCACCCCCGAGCTCAAGGATAAAATCGCCCTGTTCTGCAACGTCAAGCGGGATTGCGTCATAGAAAACTGTGATGTCCCCCTGCTGTATGAGGCGCCGCTGGCGCTGGAAGAGGAAGGTCTGGCCGATATTGTCTGCAGGGAATTCGGGTTGGAGGAGCTGCGTCCCGATCTGACCGAATGGACCAGGATGGTGGAAACCCTGCGGCATCCCGAAATCACCGTGCGCATCGCCCTGGTAGGCAAATATGTGGAGCTCCACGACGCCTATCTGAGCGTGGCCGAGGCCCTCAAGCATGGGGGCATTCCTTATAAGGCTGCGGTGGACATCCAGTGGGTGGACGCCGAAACTTTGACCGAGGAAAACGTAGCCGACACCTTGGGCGGCGCGGACGGTATCCTGGTGCCCGGCGGCTTTGGAACCCGCGGCATCGACGGCAAAATCACCGCCGCCCGGTATGCGCGTGAAAATAAGGTGCCCTATCTGGGTATCTGTCTCGGCATGCAGATAGCGGTGGTGGAATTCGCCCGCAACGTGTTGGGCTATACCGACGCCCATTCGACCGAGATCGATCCCACCACCACCCACGGCGTCATCGATCTCATGCCTGATCAACGGGATGTCAATCAGCGCGGCGGCACCATGAGGCTGGGGCAGTATCCCTGTGTGCTGGATATCCGCTCCCGGGCGTACGAATCCTATGGTGAGGAGATGATTCACGAACGCCATCGCCATCGGTATGAATTCAACAACGATTACCGGGAGGATATGGAGAAGGGCGGCATGCTCCTGGCCGGGATCTCTCCGGACAAGCATATCGTGGAGATGGTGGAGATCTCCGCCCATCCGTGGTTTGTGGCCTGCCAGTTCCATCCGGAGTTCAAATCCCGTCCCAACCGTCCCCATCCTTTGTTTAAGGGCCTGATTAACGCCGCCGTGAAGAAGAAAACGGGAAAAGAATAACAAAGAATAAACACAGTATCACGCGCCGCCGGATATTGCTTCCGGCGGCGCGTGTTTTGTCGTGGACAAACCTGTTTGGAGCCGGTATAATATGGATGAATATGGGAGGGATGCGGCATGATCTGGACATTTCGGGGAAGAAGCCTGGAACTCACTCACCGAACCGCCATCATGGGAATACTGAATATCACCCCCGACAGCTTTTCCGACGGCGGCCGGTATATCCGCCTGGAGGACGCGGTGGCGCGGGCCAAGGAAATCGAGAGGGAAGGCGCGGATATACTGGATATCGGCGCCCAGTCCACCCGTCCGGGACATCAACCCGTCACAGCGGAGGAGGAGTGGCGACGGCTGGAGCCGCTGCTGGATGCCCTGCGGGGCGAGGTGAGTCTGCCTATTTCTATTGATACCTATTATGCGGAGGTGGCCCGGAGGGCCCTCGACGCAGGGGCTTCCATCCTCAACGACGTCTCCGGCAGCATGGACAACGGCATGTGCGGGGTGGCAGCCGCCGCCGGCGCAGGGCTTGTGATGATGCATGCGGGAGGAGGCGCCGACGACGACGGGAATGCCGACGCGCCGGCGGCGGTACGCGCCTACTTTGAACGGGCGCTGGCGCTGGCCCGGGAGGCGGGTCTTCCGCTGGACTGCGTTTGCCTGGACCCGGGGATCGGTTTCGGCAAGAGCAGACAGGGGGATCTGGAGCTGACGGCCCGTCTGCCGTCGCTGACCGCGGGCCTGCCGGAAACCGCCATCCTGGTGGGAGCGTCCCGGAAACGGGTGATCGCGGCCTGCTGCGGGGACATCCCTGTGGAGGAACGGATGCCGGGCACCCTGGCCCTCCATACCGTCGCCCAGTGGAATGGAGCACGGGTATTGCGTGTCCACGATGTAAAGGAAGCGGTGCAGGCCGCCAGGGTCACCGACGCGCTGCTGACCGCGCAAGGGAGGGTGAGCGGATGAGAAAAAAGACAGCCTGTCTTTGGAAGCGGGAGCTTTGTATTTTCGCCTCGGTATTTATAGCGTTGGGAGCGGCTGCGCTGCTTTCACGTTTTATTCTGAAGCAGCGCTATATATTCCCGCCCAGATTCTTTGGGATGCAGAATTATTGGCGGCTTCTGTTCAACGATTCGATGCTTCCGCGGTTCATATGGAATACGCTGTGGCCATCCCTGGCGGCGGGTGCCGTAACGCTGGCGATTCTGATCGCGGTCAAATGGGGATTACGCTCCCGTTCTCCGAAGATGACTGAGGGCTGGTGGGATTTGCTGGTCTATGGCCTGGTGTTCATATCCTGTGCCGCCGCGCCGCCCCTCTTCACACTGGTGACGCGGCAGCCGGCTGCTGAGGAAGCTGCCGATATCATAGCGGGGCATATGCTGGATTTTGCGCAACTGCGTTCGCCGCTGCTTTCATTTGATTCCTCCATACGAACGGCTTGGTTAGCCTGGAGCATCGCCTGGCTGCTGTGGGGCCTTGTCAAAGGCCTGTCGGCAATTCTATATAGGAAAAGAGAGAAAAGCCATGGATAAAATCTATATCAAGGGCCTGCGGGTATACGCCTATCATGGAGTGAAGCCGGAGGAGAAGGAAAAAGGGCAGCCCTTTGTGC
Source organism: uncultured Eubacteriales bacterium (assembly GCA_934630995.1). Taxonomy (GTDB): domain Bacteria; phylum Bacillota; class Clostridia; order Oscillospirales; family Acutalibacteraceae; genus CAKTXU01. The sequence continues at coordinate 416 of CAKTXU010000234.1, read as the reverse complement.
TGGATATCGCTCTGGGTGTGGACGTCTCCCGTCCGGGCCGGAGCGACGATCTCGCGGAGACGGTCAACTATTCCAAGGTATCCAAGCGGGCAATCGCCGTCATGCTGGCGGAAAAGAACGATTTGATTGAGCGGGCGGCCACCCGTGTGGCGGAAGCCATTTTAGAGGACTTTCCTGTGGCGGAGGTCACCGTCCGGCTGAAAAAGCCCCGGGCGCCCATCGCCGCGGATTTCGATTATGTTGCCGTGGAAATCACCCGCCGGCGGGTGGCGCCTTGAGCTGCGCCGTGCTGGGGTTGGGTGCCAACCAGGGGGAACGGGAGGAGACTCTCCGCCGGGCGGTGGCGGCGGTGGCGGCACTGCCCGATACCCGGGTAGCAGACTTGTCACCCCTGTATGAAACCGATCCGGTGGGCT
>CAKTXU010000233.1 GCA_934630995.1 uncultured Eubacteriales bacterium | reverse complement strand
GGCCAAGACCTACATACCGAAATTCTAGGGGGTTCAACATGAGCTATTCACGCGAGATATACGACGCCGCCATGGCGGCGCTGGAACGGCGCAGGCAGCGGGCGGTGGGAGAAGCCGCCGCCCTGCGGGAGCGGGTGACGGCGAAGGTTCCCCGTGCCAGAGAGATTGAGCTGTCTATGGCCAACTGCTGTATCCGGGTAGCGCGGGCCGTCCTGGACGGCGGAGACGTGGACGGAGCGGTGGAGGCCATCAAATCCGAGAACCTGGCTCTGCAGGAGGAACTGGCGCGGCTGCTGGCCGCCGCCGGGGAATCCGCGCGGGATTTCGAGCCGCGCTATACTTGTCCCCTCTGCCGGGATACCGGCTATGCGGAGGGGAAGATCTGCGCCTGCCTGGACGGCCTGCTGAAGGAGGAGGCCTGCCGGCGGCTGAGCAAAACCATTTCCATGCCCCTTACCAGCTTCGGCGATCTCTCCCTGCGGTATTATCCCGACGGGACGGATCCCCGTATCGGCTGTTCTCCCCGGGAATGGATGGAAAAGGTGCTGGACAATTGCAGGCGGTACGCGGAAAAGTTCACGCCCGATTCCCCCAGCCTGCTTCTCAGCGGTCCCACGGGCACGGGGAAAACCCACGTCTCCCTGGCCATTGCCCGGACGGCGGCGGAAAAGGGATACGGGGTGATATACGGTCCGGCCCAGGTGCTGCTCCACCGGCTGGAACGGGAGCACTTCGGCAAGGCGGAGGGCAACAGCGAGGAAATGATGATCCGCTGTGATCTGTTGATCCTGGACGATCTCGGCACCGAATTCACCGGCCCCTTCTATATCTCCTGCCTCTACAACATCATCAACGCCCGGATGCTGGAGCGCCGCCCCACCATTATCAGCACCAACTGCTCCCAGGACGAGCTGCTGGATCGCTACGGCGAGCAAATCACCAGCCGGATTATCGGCACCTTTGAGCCGGTGCGCTTTCTGGGCCGGGATATCCGCCAGATGAAGGCCGCCGAGCGGATGCGATAGATTTCGTCAAAATCCCCGAAAAGCCGCGCGCCGAAATGGTAAATTTTTTGTAACGGCGGGTTACAATGTTGTGGTGTTTCTTGACTTTGCCGGGGACAGCTAGTACAATGCGTATGGTATATTGTGGTAATCAGCGGCCGGCTGCCCGGCCGTAGGAAAGGTTGGAATCGCCATGCCCGATACGGATCGACTTTGCATGGGATGTATGAATCCGCTGCCGGACGGAAGACCGGGATGCGGCATCTGCGGTTATCCCGCGGATGGGGAGAATCCGGCGCCTTATTTGCCGGTGCGCGCCGTTCTCTCGGATCGCTATATCGTGGGGCGCGTTCTGGAAAGCACGGGGGACGCCGCGGTGTATATGGGCTACGACCAGGTACAGAAGGCGCCCATTCTCATCCGGGAATTTCTTCCCAACACCCTGTGTGAACGGACCGAGGGCGGCGCCGTCCGCATTATTCCGGGTTGTGAAAACGCGTTCCGGGACTATCATGAGAAATTCTGCAACCACGCCCGCGCCCTGGCGCGGATGCGGGATCTGCCGGCGGTGATCCTGCTTTACGATATCTTCCGGCAGAACGAAACCAGCTATACCATCAGCGAATATGTGGAGGGTATCACACTGGAGACGCGGCTGGCCCAGGCGGGCGGAAGGCTGCGGTGGGAGGAGGCCCGGCCCCTGTTTATGCCGCTGCTTTCCTCCCTCATCTCCCTGCATGCGGCGGGTATTCTCCATCTAGGGGTAACGCCGACGAATCTGATCATCGGGACGGACGGCCGTCTCCGTCTGACCAATTTCGCCATCGCGGAGGCCCGGAAGGTCAGCACCGACCTCAAGCCACAGCTGTCGGACGTCTATTCCGCGCCTGAGCAATACGCCTTTGACGGCGCCTGTGACGCTCAGACAGACGTATACGGTCTGGCAGCCACCGTTTTCCGCACACTGACCGGCAATCCGCCGCCGCCCGCCGCCCGCCGCAATCCGGTGGGAAGCGATCTCTTCGTCCCCGCCGACGTGGCGCGTGAGCTGCCGGATCATGTGGCGGCCGCCCTGTTCAACGCCCTCCAGGTGCAGCCGGAAAAGCGCACCGCCTCGGTAGCGGCTTTCCGGGATCAACTTTCGGCCGCTCCCGCGGTAACCGAGCTGCTGCGGGAGGAAAAGGAGGCTGTCCGGCCCGCCCCTCCTGTTCACATCGAGGAGAAGGAGGCAGAAGAGAAAAAGCCTCCGGAAAAGAAAGGGATGAGCCGGGGTAAAATCGCGGCGCTTATCGTCGCCGCCGTCTTCATTTTGCTGCTCCTGGTGGCCTTTGCGGTGCTGCTGGTGGTTTTCCCCGAGATATTCACCGGCAAGCCCTCTGCATCCAATACCTCCACCCCCTTCCCTTCCTTCCTGGAATCTTCCGGCTCCGCGTCCTCTCAGGGAGTCAACGGGGATCTGTTCGCGGTCGATTCGGTTGTCGGTAAGAACTATTTCGACATCAAGGAATCCACCTTCAACGGTTCCATGAAGCTGGAGGTGGCGGCCAAGCAATACAGTGACAAGCCCAAGGGTGAAATCCTGTCGCAAGATCCGTCTCCCGAAAATCTCCGGGAAAAGGGAGCCACCATACGGGTGGTTATCAGCGACGGACCGGAGGAGCGCACCTTGCCCGATCTGTCCGGCTGGGAGGAAGAGAATGCCAAGCTTCTGCTGGAGGCCATGGGCTTCCGCGTGGATGTGCAGAAACTGGTCATGTCCGACTATGACAAGGGCCAGGTGCAGGAGACCTCCCCCGCCGCCGGCGAAAAGGCGGCCGAAGGGGATACGATAGTCCTGCGGGTCAGCGATCAGGAGCATACCACCGCGCCTCCCGATACCACGACCACGGAGAATCCCTTTGATCCCACCACCACCGCGCCCAAGCCATGGTGGGAGAGATAGGGATCCGGACGAACAAAAAAGCCCGCCGTGAAGGCTGTGTGTCACAGCCTTCACGGCGGGCTTCAATATTGCTAGCAGTCCACAGAGCCGGAAAGGTGATTTTCCTCAATCGAATAGATTGGCGGAGAGATATCGCTCCCCGGTGTCGGGCATGACGACAACAATGGTTTTGCCGCTGTTTTCGGCCCGTTTGCCCAGCTGGGTGGCGGCATACAAAGCGGCGCCGGAGGAAATCCCCAGCAGCACGCCCTCGGTACGGGCCACGGCGCGGCAGGCGTCGTAGGCTTCATCATTGCGCACCGTCATCACCTCGTCGTAGGCGCCGCGCTCCAACACCGGCGGAAGAAAACCGGCCCCCAGCCCCTGGAGCTTGTGGGCGCCGCTCTGGCCGCCGGAGAGGACAGGGGAATCGCTGGGCTCCACCGCCACCACCCGGGTGGCGGGATCATGTGCCTTCAGCGCTTCGGAAATGCCGGTCAGGGTACCGCCGGTACCCACCCCGGCGACAAAGATATCCACCTTGCCGCCGGTGGCTTCCAATATTTCGGGGCCCGTGGTGCGACGATGGATGTCCGGATTGGCGGGATTCTCGAATTGGCGGGTCATATAGGCGCCCGGCAGGGAGGCGGCCAGCTCCTCCGCCCGGGCCGTGGCGCCCCGCATCCCGTCCTGGCCGGGGGTTATCACCAGCTCGGCCCCCAGGGCAGCCAGCAGCTTGCGCCGCTCGGGGCCCACGGTGTCCGGCATGGTGATGATCACCCGGTAGCCCTTGACCAGGCCGACGAAGGCCAGGGCGATACCCGCGCTGCCGCTGGTGGGCTCGACGAGAATACCGCCGGGCTTCAATACCCCCCGCCGCTCGGCGTCCTCCACCATGGCCAGGGCGACCCGATCCTTGACCGAGCCCAGGGGATTGAAATATTCCAGCTTGAGAAGCAGCCGGGCGGTCATCGATTGGGAAGCCATATACCGCACCGGCTCCAGCAGAGGGGTGTCCCCTATCAGATCGATGAGGCTGGTGACGACCTTGCTCATGGAAAGCGGACTCCTTTCAAGGGGGATTTGTCCAGGGAACGGCGGTATACCAGCAGGCCGTCCGGGCAATCGGGAAAATGCAGCACGGCCTCGACGGCAAAGCCGTTTTTTGTCAGAACGCGGCGGGAGGGCAGGTTGCTCTCCAATACATGGGCGGTCAGGACCCGGGCGCCCAGCTCTTCCCCGGCATAGGGAAGCAGGGCTTCAAGCAGCTCC
>CAKTXU010000232.1 GCA_934630995.1 uncultured Eubacteriales bacterium | reverse complement strand
CTGCACGGCTTCACCCATCCGGGGACGGCCCTGCGCAACGCCTCCCTCCATTTCGCCCTGGACGACAGGGAACGGGACATCATCGCCCGGCACATGTGGCCCCTGACGCCGCGCTTTCCCCGATACAGGGAGGCCTACATCGTCTGTCTGGCCGATAAAATCTGCTCCCTGCGGGAAACCCTTTTCTCCTCCCCCTATCGCAAAATGGATCGGGAGCTGGGCGGGCTGATACCCGCCGGGTATACTGTGTCCAAATGAACCGCAAAGGGTGGATGACCATGCCCAGCTGGGACGCCCGGCAATACCTCCAATTTGAACGAGAACGCACCCGCCCGGTCCAGGATCTGCTGGCCCGGCTGCCGGAGGACGGCATCGGGCGGATTCTCGACATCGGCTGCGGCCCGGGAAACAGCACCGAACGGCTGGCCGACCGGTATCCCGGCGCAGCGCTCATCGGCATCGACACCTCCCCCGACATGCTGGCCGCCGCCAGAAAACGGCTGCCAAACGCGGAATTCCGGCTGTGCGACGCGGGACGGGAGCTTCCCTCCCTGGGGGACGGGTTCGATCTGGTCTTTTCCAACGCCTGTCTCCAGTGGGTGCCCGGCCATGCCCGTGTGCTGCCGGATATGATGCGGCTGCTGCGTCCCGGCGGCCGGATAGCCGTCCAAATCCCCGTCAATCAGGAGGAGCCGATCCACCGCATTCTGGAAGGGCTGGCCGCCGGAGAAAAGTGGGGCGGCAGACTGGGTACACCCCGCATTTTTCACACCCTGACGCCGGAGGCATACCACGATTTGCTGACAGAGCTGTCCGGGGACTTCGACATGTGGCGCACCACTTATTACCACGTCCTGCCCTCTCGGGAGGCGATTCTCGACTGGTACCGGGGGACCGGTCTGCGCCCCTATCTGGAGGCCCTGTCCCCGGAGGAACGCCCCGCCTTCGAGGCCGATGTGCTGGAGGAGGTCAGGCGGGCCTATCCCGCGCGAAGGAACGGCGAGGTCCTTTTCCCCTTCCCGCGTCTGTTCTTCACAGCGGTGAGATAGACTGCATCTCCCCATTTTTTCAAAAAACAACAGCCCATTCCTTTCACGGAATGGGCTGATTTTTTTACACATACAATCTGTTTTAGGTAACATCATAGAAAGCCTTGATGTTTTCCACACCAATTATGTATATAGCATACCCTCCAACCGGCCGTTTGTCAAGAGATTTTCAGAAAAAACGAGAAAAAGGGATTCGCGGAGGGGCGGATTGCAGAAAAGGAGCCGGGCGGGCCGACGCTTCGTTTGCCACCGGGCGGCTGTGCCGGGTATACTGGGAAAACCACTTGAAAAGGGGAGGGGAATTCCATGCCGCAAATCGAACTGTCCGGGGTCTGCAAGCGGTTTACGGTGTCCCGGCGGCCGGAGGGCCGGTTCGGCGCCCTGCGGGGGCTGGTGAAACGGGAGAAGGAAACGATACACGCCCTGACGGATATCGGTTTTTCCATCGAAGAGGGGGAGCTGGTGGGCTATATCGGCCCCAACGGAGCGGGCAAATCCACCACCGTCAAAATCATGAGCGGTATCCTGACCCCCGACGCGGGAGACTGCCGGATTCTCGGACGGGTGCCCTGGCGTGAGCGGACGGATCACGTGGCAAAAATCGGGGTGGTGTTCGGCCAGCGCAGCCAGCTCTGGTGGGACGTGCCGGTCAGCGATTCCTTCGAGCTGCTGCGGGACATCTACGGCGTACCGGGAGAGGAGTACCGGCGGCGGCTGGACGAGCTTTCCGCGGCCCTGGATCTGGGCGGGCTGCTGCGCACGCCGGTGCGGCAGCTATCGCTGGGGCAGCGGATGCGGTGCGAGGTGGCGGCGGCCCTGCTCCACCGGCCCCGGCTTCTTTTTCTCGACGAGCCGACCATCGGGCTGGACGCGGTATCCAAGCTGGCCCTGCGGGATTTCCTGAAGCAGGAAAACCGGGAGCATGGAGTGACGATGATCCTCACCACCCACGACATGGACGACATCGACGCCCTGTGCAGCCGGGTGATGACCATCGGCCGGGGACGCCTGCTTTTCGACGGGACGCTGGACGCCCTCAAGGCGCGGTATGCCCCTCGGCGGCGGCTGCGGGCCACACTGCTGGAGGAAGGCCCTCCCCCCTGTCTCGAAGGGGCGGCTTCGGTGGAAATGGAAGGCCGGCGCTGCACGGTCTGGTTCGATCCGGCAAAGGTGTCCGCCGCGGAGATGATAACACGGCTGGCGGCCCGCCGTCCCCTGGGGGACATGGTGGTGGAGGAGCCGGATATCGACCACATCATCGCGGCCATGTACAAGGAGATGGGGCTATGAGGGCGCGGGCGTATCTTTCCCTGTTCCGCATCAAACTGACCGAGGGGGTGCAGTATCGGGCGGCCGGGCTGGCGGGAGCGGCCACCAGCATCTTCTGGGCCTTGATTGAAATCACCGTTTACACCGTTTTTTACACCCACGGCGATCGGGCGGCGCTGGCGGGGACCGCGGCCCTCACCCTCCCCCAGGCGGTAAGCTATGTGTGGCTGGGCCAGTTCTTCTTTCTCATTCAGCCCATGGCCGTGGAACCGGAGCTGCGGGAGAAAATCAACAACGGCGACGTGGGGCTGGAGCTCTGCCGCCCGCTGGATCTGCACGCCCACTGGCTTGCCCGGGTGGCGGCGGGCCGGGCGGCCCCGCTGGTCTGGCGGGGCATCCCCATCCTGCTGGCGGGAATGCTGCTGCCCGCCGGATGGGGGCTGGGAGGCCCTTCTTCCCTTCCCGGTTTTCTGCTGATGCTCCTCTCGGCGGGGGCGGCCTTTCTGCTTTGTGCGGCCTTCGGCACCCTGGCCTGCGTCCTGCGGCTGCAGGTGGCCTGGGGCGACGGGCCGGTTTATATGCTGGTGCTGGCGGCCAGCGTGCTGTCCGGCTGCTACCTGCCTCTGCAGCTCTGGCCGGATTTTTTACAGCCCTTTCTGCTGCTCCAGCCCTTTGCAGGGTATCTGGATATCCCCCTGCGGCTCTACCTGGGCACCATGGATCCGGGCGGCGCGGTTTTCGGCATCACCCTTCAGCTGTTCTGGACAGGGGTATTCCTGTTGACAGGCCGCCTGCTGCTGAGGCAGCGGCTCAAATCTCTCGTGGTGCAAGGGGGCTAGGGCAGACGCTGCGCGTCCCCCCTAACCTCTATACAGCTCTACAACCCATACAATAAAAAGGGGGATATTCATGAAACAGGCGAGAATGGGCGGCTTCCGGCTGTACTGGCGGTATGTCCGCCTGCATTTTCTATCCGGGCTGCAGTACAGGGGCTGGCCGCTGATGATCCTCCAAACCGCCTTTGTGACCGTCACCGATCCCATCGGCACCCTGCTCCTGTTCTCCCGCTTCGGCGGCATCGGGGAATGGCGGATGGAACGGATCCTGCTGATTTACGCCCTGGCCGTCACCGGCTTCGGCCTGGCGGAAACCTTTTGCCGGGGCCTGGATTGCTTTCCCTGGCGGATGGTGCAGGGCGGGGCCTTCGATCGGATTCTCCTGCGGCCCCGCTCCGCCCTGCTCCAGTCGGCGGCGGCGGTCTTTCATGTCCACCGGCTGGCCCGGGTGGCCAGCGGACTGGCGGCGGCGCTCTGGTGCCTGTGGCGGCTGGAGGTTCCCCCCACGCCCGGCCGGGCGCTCCTGCTGCTCTATGCTCTGGCAGGCGGCGCGGTGCTCTATGCGGGGGTGTTCACCCTGACGGCGGGAATCGCCTTCTTCTCCGTCAAGGGCCTGGATTGGATTTATATTTTCACCAACGCGGGCTATCAGGTAACGCGCTGTCCCATGGACTATCTGCCCCGGCCCCTGAAACTGCTTTTTGTCTTTCTGGTGCCGGTGCTGGTGGTCAGCTATTACCCGGCCTCCGCCCTCTGCGGCTGGGGGGAGCCGCTGTGGAAGGGGCTGCTGGCCCTGCCGGCCGGAGCCGTTTTCCTTCTGGCTTCACTCTTCCTATGGCGGTTCGGTATCCGGCATTACAAGAGCACGGGAAGCTGAAATAAGGAAGGAGGAAGCTCCGCCATGAATGAACAGAGCGCCGCCAACAAAAGGGCCGACAGCCCTTTGGAAACCCGCTCACTCTCTGCTGTCTTTCACTTTCCCGCGTGTCGTGTCATTGGCGGAAGCAGTAATCATGTTTTTTACGCAGAATGCTTGGTATACAGGGA
>CAKTXU010000231.1 GCA_934630995.1 uncultured Eubacteriales bacterium | reverse complement strand
GGGCGGGCCGGGGACCCGGGTGTATCTGCGGGCCACGGCCAACCCGGGCGGCATCGGCCACGGCTGGGTGAAGGAGCGGTTCTTCACCGCCGCCCCGCCCATGACCCCCATCCGGGACAGCTATGAGGTGGCGCGGCCGGACGGCTCCCTCCTCATGATGGAGCGGGACCGGATATTCGTCCCCTCCACCGTGTTCGACAACCAGGCGCTGCTGCAAAACGACCCCGCGTACCTGGCGAATCTCGCCATGCTGCCCCAGGCGGAGAAGGACGCCCTGCTCTACGGCTCCTGGGACAGTTTCGACGGGCAGGTGTTCCGGGAATGGCGGAACGACCCGGCCCATTATGACGACCAGCGGTGGACCCATGTTGTCCGGCCCTTTCCCATCCCGGCCCACTGGCGGATATACCGGGGCTTTGATTTCGGTTATGCCCGCCCCTTTTCGGTGGGCTGGTACGCGGCGGACGAGGACGGCAGGCTGTTCCGTATCGCGGAATATTACGGCTGCACCGGCGCGCCCAACACCGGCGTGCGGCTGCATCCCGGGGAAATCGCGGCGGCGATACGGCGTATCGAGGGGGAGGACCCCAATCTCCGGGGCCGCGTCGTCACCGGCATCGCCGACCCCTCCATCTTCGACGAGAGCCGGGGGGAGAGCGTGGCGGCCATGATGGAGCGGGCGCCGCATTTCGTCTATTGGACGGGCGGGGACAATACCCGGCTGGCGGGGAAGATGCAGGTCCATTACCGGCTGGCCTTCGACGGGGACGGACGGCCCATGCTGCAGGTGTTCAATACCTGCCGGCATTTCATCCGCACCCTGCCGGCGCTGGTGTACGACGAAAAGCATGTGGAGGATGTCGATACCGGCCAGGAGGATCATATCTATGACGAATGTCGGTATGTGCTGATGGAGCATCCGCTGTCGCCCCGGCGGAACCGGCTGGAGAGGCCGCCGCCGGACGACCCGCTGGAGCTGCGGGACGCGGCGGACGGGCTGCGGTTTTACCGCCTGTAATAAAGTCGGGAAGGGAAAAGGGTTTTTATCCGTTGTGTATATGGACGTGTCTCATCGCTGGTCTTATGAGCTACAAATAACGAAATTTACCAGCGCTCATGGCAAGGCGGCCTCTCAGCCTGCGCGCGTCCGACTCTCTACCGGCCGCCCCCGAAAACGGCTGTCGGAAACAAAAGCCCTACAAAGACTGGAAAAACGGCTTTGCCGTTTTTTAGGGCGGCTTTCGGTTCTGCGGATTGTCCCCCGCTGGGAAGCCGCCCTGTCCTCCTGCCGACTAGCGTCGGCAACGCCGTTTTCCCAAATTGAGCGAGAAGCCGCCAGGCGGCCTCTCAGCCTGTACGCGTCCGACTCTCTACCGGCCGCCCCCGAAAACGGCGTTGGCCGTTTTCCCAACTTGAGTGGGGGTAAACCAGAATCCCATGGGAAAAGCATCCCCCCGGACTCCGGGGCGGTTTGCGGACTCACTGTACAGCAACCTGTCATGTTCATAGATACTTTTAACATTTTTATTAGGAGGCTGGTTATGAACAAGAAGCGGAAAACCGTTCCGGCGGAGGCTGGTGAATTGCTAACGGATGTTAACTTGAACAGCGGTATCCCCTTGGACGCATCCGCCGCGGGTGTGCCCACCGCAGGTGTGCTCACCGCAGGTGCGGCCCGCATCGGGCGGGAGGAAATCCGGGAGGCCGCCCGCATCCTGCGGGAATACAAGCGGGGCAAGGCCAACCTGGAGGCCCGCATTATCGACAACGAGCAATGGTGGAAGCTGCAGCACTGGGAGCAAATCCGCCGGAACAAAGCCTCCGGCGATCCGGAGCCGGTATCGGCCTGGCTGTTCAACAGCATTGCAAACAAGCACGCCGACGCCATGGATAATTTCCCGGAGCCCAGCGTCCTGCCCCGGGAGGAGGGGGATAAGGAGGACGCGAAGGTGCTTTCCTCCATCCTGCCGGTGGTGCTGGAGGAAAACGGGTATGAGCAGACCTACTCCGATAAATGGTGGTACAAGCTCAAAACCGGCACCGGCGTGGAGGGCGTGTTCTGGAATCCCCGCAAGGCGGGAGGGCTGGGGGATATTGAAATCCGGCAGTTGGACCTGCTCACCCTGTTCTGGGAGCCGGGCATCAAGGACATCCAGAAATCCCGCCATATCTTCCATGTGGATTTGGTGGACAACGATCTGCTGGAGCAGCGCTATCCGGAGCTGCGTGACACCCTGGGCTCCCCCACGGTGGACGTGGCCCGGTATCTGTACGACGACGCGGTGGACACCTCGCGGAAATCCGCGGTGGTGGACTGGTATTACAAGCTGGAGGCGGGCGGGCAGACCCGCCTGCACTACTGCAAATTCGTGGGGGACACCCTGCTCTACGCCTCGGAAAACGACCCGGCCTGCGCCGAACGGGGCTTTTACGACCACGGACAGTATCCCTTTGTCTTCGATACCCTGTTCGTGGAGGAGGGCACCCCGGCGGGCTTCGGCTATATCGACATCATGAAAAGCCCTCAGCTCTACATTGACAAGCTGAATCAGGTCATCCTCAAAAACGCCCTGATGTCCGGGAAAAAACGGTTTTTCATCCGCAATGACGGCAGCGTCAACGAGGAGGAATTCGCGGACTGGGGAAAGGATTTCGTCCATGTCAGCGGCAATCTGGGGGAGGACAGCATCCGGGAAATCGAGACACGGCCGCTGGACGGCATCGTCGCCAACATCATGCAGCTCAAAATCGAGGAAATCAAGGAAACCAGCGGCAACCGGGATTTCTCCCAGGGAGGCGTAAACGGCGGCGTGACCGCGGCCTCCGCCATCGCGGCGCTCCAGGAGGCGGGGAGCAAGCTCTCCCGGGATATGATCAAAGCCTCCTACCGGGCCTTCACCCGGGTGAATACCCTGTGCATCGAGCTTATCCGGCAATTTTATGACGAGCCCCGCCAGTTCCGCATCCTTGGGGAGCGGGGGGCCATGGAGTTCGTCCAATACGACAACAGCCGCATCCGTCCCCAGGCGCAGGGGTTGGATTTCGGAATGGACATGGGCGTGCGGGTGCCGGTGTTCGATATCAAAATCCGCTCCCAAAAGAGCAGCCCCTTCTCCAAGCTGGCCCAGAATGAGCTGGCCAAGGAATTCTTCGGTATGGGCTTTTTCCATCCCCAGATGGCGGATCAGGCGCTGGCCTGTATGGAGATGATGGATTTCGAGGGCAAGGACATGGTGATGAACCGGGTGGCGCAGAACGGCACCCTGCTCCAAACGGTACAGCAGCTCCAGCAGCAGATGGCGGAGTTAACCGCTGTTATACAAGCAATGCAGGGCGCCGCGCCCGCGCCGGAGGGAGAGGCGCCCCAGCCCTCGGGCGGCGGCTCCGGGGCGGGGCCGGCGGCCAATCCCCGGGGGGCGCTCGTCCGCCCGGCGGGGAACGCCGTCGAAGCCGCGCGGGAACGGGCGTTGAACGCGGCCGGTGTGGGATAGACGCCCGATGATACAAAGGGAGGGAGCTGAAGCCATGACTACGGTGGAATATACCGAAGAGGGCGGCGTGCTGCGGCTGCGGGCCGACGGCCACGCGGCCTGGGCGGAAAACGGGCCGGATTTGGTTTGCGCGGCGGCGTCCATGCTGGCGTATACCTTGCTGCAATGCCTGCGGGATGCCGAGGGGCGCGGCTGGCTGGAGGAGCTGGATACCGACATCTGGGAGGGCGGCGTGCTGGCCGAGGCGGCGCCCTGCGCCGGCCGTGAAATGGAAGCGGAGATGATATTCCGCACGGTGCTGACCGGCTACCGGCTGCTGGCGGCGAAGCATCCGGAAAATGTCCGGGTGGAGGAATAACGGGAAATGCGGGGAGAAACGGAGAGGGAAAGCGTGTAAGCTGTTTTATGGAGGCCGGGCGCGTGAGGGGATACATCCCCCGCGCAGCGACGGTGCAATCCATTTGTTCCATCGGCGGGTTGAAGGGCGCGGCCCTTTGACCGCCATGAATGGCACTTGGGAAAGACCATGAAAAAGGAGACATCGGAATGACAATCGACACAGGGCTGTTCCGGCTCGACCTGACGCTGTTCGACGGCGGCGGGGCGGGCACTGGGGCGGCCGCGGGCGAGGCAGCGTCAGGTTCATCCAGCGGTCCCGTCGCCGGGGACGGCAAAACCCCGCCGGAGCAGGCAGCCTCCGGCAAACGCCCCCCTCCC
>CAKTXU010000230.1 GCA_934630995.1 uncultured Eubacteriales bacterium | reverse complement strand
GTTTTTTGTAGAGGCCTTCGCTTCGCTTCGGCCTCTACTCGCTTAAGCCGAGTAAAAGCCGCCGGCAGGCATCTGCCGGCGGCTTAACTGCTTATTCTTCTTATTCTTCGGCTCCGGATGGAATCAGGATGGTCTTGACGTTTTTTCCCGCCTTGGCGTCTTCAAAGGCCCGATCCACCTGTTCCAACGGATAGGCGGCTATCAGGGACCGGATGATCGGGTGCAGCCGCGGATTGGCGCCGATAAACCGCAGATAGGTTTCCACATCCGCCACGGAATACTGGGACGATCCCAGTATTTGCAGGGCGCTGAAGGTGATGAGCTGCGGCTGGATCGCGATTTCCCCGCTGTTGGAATACTGCCCCGGCACCAGATAGACGCCGCGGTTGCGCAGCATACGCATCCCCACCGGAATCGCCTTGGGACTGCCGCTGGCCTCAAACACCAAATCCGCGCCGATATCCCCGCTCAGACGGCGGATACGCCGTATGACCTCTTCCTCTCCGCTGGCATCCAGATTGAGAACGTCCGTGGCTCCCAGGTCCCGGGCCAGCGCCTCCCGGGCGGGGTTGTTCCCGGCCGTGACGGCCGCCACATGGGGAATGCCCAAAGAGGCCAGATAGGCCACGGCAAAGGTCCCCACCGGGCCTAGTCCCTGCACCACGGCCACCTGTGCCTTTTCCAACCCGCAATTGGCCCGCTCCGCCAGGGCGAACGCATGCAGGGCCGTCGGTCCGGCGCAGGCATAGACGCAGACCAGGGTGGGATCCAGGGACGCCGGTATCCTGATGAGGTTCCCGACCGGCGAATAGTTGTATTCGGCATAGCCGCCCCACAGATGGGGAGGCTGCTCCGGATCGCCGCCGTTTGTCACCCCCATATGCAGGCAGTTGGCCTCGTCGCCGCTATGGCACAGCAGGCATTCCCCGCACGGGCTGGCGATATCCACAATGACGTGATCGCCCACCTTCAGTCCATAGGGCCTGCCGTCCTCCTCCGCCAGATCCTCCACCCGGCCCACCAGCTCATGGCCGATGATTTTCGGCGGCTCCAGGGGGATTCTGCCGCGATGGAAATGGATATCGGTTCCGCACACGCCGCTGGCTATCATGCGGATGCCCGCCATACCGGCCGGCGCCCTGTCCACCGGATATTCCCGTATGTCGAAGGGCTTTTCCACCCCTGTGAAGACCGCCGCTTTCGCTGTTTTCATGCTTGACTCCCCTTTCTCATATTGTTGAGCTTTTTCCAGAGTTCCTCGGCATACAGCCGGTGTCCCCTGTCGTTGACATGCCAGTCGTCCGCAAAGAGTCCGGCTCTCGCCTCGTCGGCGGACAGACCCCGCAGCTCCTTTTTCATTCTGGTATTCGCATCGCAAAGCGGAACGCCATACGTCCCGGCCACACGCCTGCTCTCCTGGACATAATCCTCATACGCAACCCCCGCGGCGTTCCTCTGTCCGCCGAGGATCGGCGAAACCGTCAGCAGAAGGACACGGCCGCCCAGCCTCAAGCCCGCGTCAATCAACCGTCCGACGCTTTCGCCGCAGACGGCCGGCGGCTGGTTCGACAGCCAATCGTTGATGGAATGGGCCTCCATCACGATGACGGAGGGACGGTACGCCGCCACATACTCCTGCCAGTACGCCTCCAGATACCGGGCACTGGTGCAGCTGCCGATCCCCGCGTTGATCACCGCCCAGGCTCCGCCGTACAGCTCGATGCGGTAAACGCAGGCGTCCCCCTCCGTTGGTTCGATGACGAGCCGCTGCCTTTTACCGCTGCTTTTCGTAAAGAGAGCGGCATTTCGTATATACCCCGTCTCCGCGGGAGGCATATAGAGCCGCTGCACCTCTTCACCGTTCAGCCGGATAAGGGCGGTATAGCCGCCCGCGGTGCCCAAAAACTGTATTCTGACCAGTTCCGCGGCCGTCTCCAGCTCCAGCGCCCTGGCCAGCAGCGCGCCGGATTCGCTCATCGGAAGCCCGTGCACGCGATGCAGCGTCTCCGCCGTCACCTCCTCATCGGCGGACAGGCCCCGGTCCGCCAGAAAGCGGCGCAGCTGATTGACATAGCCGTTGCAGCCGAAATCCACCAGCCGCTTCTCCCCGCTTTCGACAGCCCCCATGACCTCCCAGCCGCTGCCGCCCTGTCCCCAGGTATGGGAATCGCCCGTGCAGAG
Organism: uncultured Eubacteriales bacterium; assembly: GCA_934630995.1. Lineage (GTDB taxonomy): Bacteria > Bacillota > Clostridia > Oscillospirales > Acutalibacteraceae > CAKTXU01. The sequence goes on along the minus strand of CAKTXU010000230.1, from coordinate 2,030 downwards.
AATTGTCTTCATCTCATTCCTCCTTATCCCTGAACCGCTACCTCGAAGTCCCGCCGGAGGACGGCGGCCAACCGCTCCATCTCCTCCCCGGAGGGGGGGGACAGCTCCCGGCAGGGGAACTCCCTGCCCAGCGCCTCATATTTTCCGGCGCACAGCTTGTGAAAGGGAAGCAGGTGAACGACGCCCACCCCGGTGGTCGCGAGGGCCGCCGCCATGGCCGCCCCATAGTCCGGCGAAGCGTTATACCCCGGGATGATGGGCAGCCGGGCCGTCACCGCGGCGCCGTCCCGCACCAGCCGCGCCATGTTCTCCAGGGTGAGCGCCAGGCTGCCGCCCGTGTGGAGGCGGTAATCCTCCTCCGTCGCCCCTTTTAAGTCCACATAATATTGATCCGCATAGGGCAGCACGCGGCGGAAGGCGTCATAGGGGACGTTGGCCGCGGTATCCACCAGGACGGAGACGCCGCACCGGCGGCATTCCCGGGCCACCTCCCCGCAGAAATCCGCCTGGAGCAGCGGCTCCCCGCCCGACAGGGTCAGCCCCCCGCCCGACGCGTCATAAAAATCCTTGTCCCGCAGGACCAGCTCCGCCACGGCCTCCGCCGTCATCCGCCGTCCGGAGAGAAGCAGCGCCCCGGCCCCGCAGGCGGTCACACACCGGCCGCAGGCGGTGCAGGCCTCCCTGTCGAAGAAACGGCTGCCCCGCTCCAGCCGCTGCGCGGGGCACACGGCCGCGCAGGCGCCGCACCGGGTACAGCGCCCCGGATAGAACAGCAGCTGCGGGCGGCGCTCGATGGTTTCGGGGTTGTGGCACCAGCGGCAGCGCAGATTGCAGCCCTGGAGGAACACCGTCGTCCGGATACCCGGGCCGTCTCCTACGGAAAAGGGCTGGATATCGCTGACCAGTCCATCCTTCGCCATATCATCCATGCTCCGTCCGCTGCAGGATATCCTTCTGCACCTCTTTGGACAGCAGGGTATAGTAGGCGCTGAAGCCGGAAACCCGCACCACCAGGCTGCGGTAATCCTCCGGATGCTCCATCGCGTCCAGCAGGGTTTCCCGGGACACCGCGTTAATCTGGATTTCCTGCCCGCCCTTGAGAAAATAGGAGCGGATGAGCGCCGCCAGCTTGGCCCGCTTTTCCGGATTCCGGAACATGTCCGGGCTGTATTTCTGATTGACCACGGTTCCGCAGGACACCAGCCGGTAATCCGGCCTCGTCAGGGAGTGGATCACCGCGGTGGGGCCGTTTTTATCCGCGCCGTGCATCGGGGACGCCGCGTCGCTGACAGGCTCCCGGCTTTTCCGGCCGTCCGGCGTGGCGGCAATCTCCCTTCCGGCGGGGATGTTGTCCACATTGGAGGCGATGGCCGTGTACACCGGCCCGCCGTCCGGCGTCCTGTAGCGGGAAAACAGCCGGTTCTGATAGTCCACGAACCAGACGGCATATCTGTCCACATACTCGTCGTCGTTGCCGTATTTCGGCGCCTGCAGCAATCGGGCGCGCAGTGTCTCATACCCTTCAAAATCGGCCAGCAGGGCCCGGCGCAGCTCCTCCAGCGTGACAAACCGCTCCTCGTAAACGACACGCCGGACGGCCGCCAGCGAATCGGCCACGGTGGCGATGCCCATACAGCCCGCGCCGTGGGCGGAGGGATACGCCGCGCCGCCGTTGTTGATATCCAGGCCCCGCCCGATGCAGTCACGGCAGAAGCAGGACAGGTAGGGCTGCATGTACGCCTCCCGGTTATACCGGTCGTTCTCGTTGCGGAAGAAGAGCATGTATTCCGCCGCTCCGTACCGCATCTGCTCCTCCAGCGCCGCCATGAATTTATCCATGGTGTCCAGGGCCGCGGCCTCGCCCGTCCGCGGGCCGCGGCGCTGCCCGGTCAGCATGCACACGCCGTTGTTCAGCGCCAGCTCCACATATTTCGGGGTGTTGTAGCGGCCGTCCGACCAGGGAGGCTGCTTTCCCGGGATGAAGTTCTCGATGCAGCCTACCATGCAGTAATTGCGGCAGTCCTCCAGGG
>CAKTXU010000229.1 GCA_934630995.1 uncultured Eubacteriales bacterium | reverse complement strand
CTCTCGCTGTATATCCAGAAAAGCCCTTGCGTTCGTAACGGCGGCAAGTATTTTTAGGCGGTTTCTGATGATTCCTTCGTTTTCCAGCAGTTCCTTTATTTTTTCCTCATCGTAAAGGGCTACCTTGCTCGGGATAAACCCATCAAAAGCCTCTCGGAATGCTTCTCTTTTTTTGAGCACGGTTATCCAGTTAAGCCCGGCCTGCATCCCTTCCAAAACCAGCATTTCAAACAACTTATTGTCCTCATGGACAGGCCGTCCCCATTCATTGTCGTGATAATCAATATATATGGGGATATCCCCCGGCCAAGCACATCTATTTATTTTGCACATAGAGATAATCCTTTCGTGCTAATTCGTCTACTGCCGTCGAGGCGAACAAACGCGGAGCTCGCTTTTCTCATTCTCATATACACACATGGAAAGCCGGTCGCGGATAACTCCGATCATCAAACGATGGTTGCCAAATTGAAAAACCAATTTGTTTGAGAATCGACCCCTTACCAAGTTTGATGGCTCTCGGCACAGGTCGCCCCTGCTCCCCCATCATCGCGCGGTTGTTTTGAACGCATATCGTTAAGACGGCAAAACATTGTTCATATGCGGGTTTACAACCGTATTTGCAATAACCGCGTTTCTATGCGTCAGCCCCTTCTTGCGGCTTCTGCCTTTAATCCTTGTTTTCCTCCAGGGCCTTTTGCAGGGCCAGGGCCAGGGCGCTCTGGCCCTTTGGCTCGTTCCGATCCTGCTGCTGCAAATATTGCTGCACCGCCCGCTTGTTCATGCCGCCGCTGCCCGAACGCTCATGGAACTTGTCGGCTTTTTCCCGGAAGCCGCAGCGGCAGACATAATACCGTTTGTCGCCGTTGCCGAACAGCTCCATACGTTTGTGGCAGTTGGGGCAGCGGGCGTTGGTTTCCATGCTGAGGTTTTCCCGATGGCCGCATTCCCGATCCTGACAAACCAGCATCCGGCCCTTTTTGCTGGTCACCTCCAGCATCAGCTTGCCGCAGACGGGGCAGGGGGTGTGGGAGATATTGTCGTGGACATAGGCCGCCGTGCTGCTGGAGACAGCCTTGGTAAGCTCGGCGGCATAGCCGCGAATGCCGGCGATAAAGGCGGGCTTGGCGGCCTTTCCCTTGCTGATGGCCTCCAGCTGCTGCTCCCATTTGGCGGTCAGCAGGGGTTCTTTGAGATCCGGGGGCACCAGTCCGATGAGCTGGATGCCCTTGGACGTGGGCACCAGGGAGGTGCCCTTCTTCTCCACATAGAAGGAGGAGAAGAGCTTTTCGATGATATCCGCCCGGGTGGCGGGGGTGCCCAGGCCTCCACCGATAAACTCCTTCATGGCCTTGTCCTCGATAAAGGCGGCGGGGTTTTCCATCGCCGACAGGAGCGTGGCCTCGGTATAGCGGGCGGGAGGGGTGGTCTTGAGAGCCTTGCACTGCACCGCGCGGCAGCGGAAGGTATCCCCCTTTTGCAGGGAGGGCAGGGCCTGCTCGTCGTCCTCTTCGGCGTCCCGGCCGTCTGAGACCTGTTTCCAGCCCTTATCCAGCACCACCCGCCCGGCGGCGTAGAAGCGTTCCCCCTCGCACAGCAGCTCCGCCCGCAGGGAACGGAAGGTATAGGGGGGATAGAAGCAGGTCAGGAAGCGCTTGATCACCAGCATGTAAATCCGCTTTTCCTCCAGGGACATGCGCACCATGTCGGCGGGCTCCTCAGTGGGAATGATGGCATGGTGATCGCTGACCTTGGCGTTGTTGATACAGGCCTTGGCGATGGGACGCCGGTTTTTGAGAATATCGGCCACAAGGGGGGCAAACTCCCCTTTGGCCACCGCCCGCAGCCGTTCGGTCAGGGTGGGGACGATATCCTCCGTGAGATAGCGGGAATCAGTGCGGGGATAGGTCAGGGCCTTGTGGGTTTCATACAGCCGCTGCATCACGGACAGGGTTTCCTTCGGGGACATCTGATAGAGCTTGTTGGCGTCCCGCTGCAGCTCGGTCAGATCGTAGAGCATGGGCGGGGGCGTGGCTTTATCCGCCGCTTTCATCTCATAAACCCGGAATTCCTTGCCCTGGATTTTTTGCGCCAGCGCCTCCGCCTTGTCCTTGTCGAAGAGGGCTGACTGGCGGTTCGCGTCCTGCCAGGTGACGAAGAAGCCGCCCAGGTCGGCGCTGACCCGCCAGTAATCCCGGGGGACGAAGCGTTTTATCTCCTCCTCCCGCCGGACAATCATGTACAGAGTGGGGGTTTGCACCCTCCCGGCGGAGAGCTGGGCGCCGAACTTGCAGGTCAGGGCACGGGTGACGTTGAGCCCCACCAGCCAGTCGGCTTCAGCCCTTGCCACGGCGGATTGATACAGGTTCCAGTATTCCCTGCCGTCCCGGAGAGAGGCGAAGCCCTCCCGGATGGCCCGGTCGGTCTGTGAGGAAATCCACAACCGTTTGACGGGACCCTTAAAACCCGCCTTGTCCAGAATCCAGCGGGCCACCAGCTCTCCCTCCCGCCCCGCGTCGGTGGCGATGACCAGGGAGGAGACCTCCGGGCTGTGGAGCAGCGTCTTGACCGCGGCGTACTGCTTGGAGGTTTCGGGGATGACCTCCAGGCTCATTTTTTCCGGCAGCATGGGCAGGGTATCCAGGCTCCAGGTTTTGTACTGTTCCCCGTATTTTTCCGGCCCGGCCAGCTCGACCAGATGGCCCAGCGCCCAGGTGACGATGTATTTCTCTCCGATGAGGCAGCCCGCCCCCTTCCGGCCGCAGCCGAGAACCCGGGCGATTTCCCGCCCCACCGACGGCTTTTCCGCAAGCACCAGTGTTTTCCCCATGTATCCTCCGTCCTTCCAGCCGCCCCCCAGACGGGACGCCGTTTTTCCTGTCCTTCTATTGTACCGCATCCGGCGGTAAAAGGGAAGGGTATCGAGATTATGAAGATTTCTCTAAGAAAAGGCGGGAATTCTTTTGAGATGCTTAGGCTTTTCTTAGGGTTTGGCAAAGGCCGTTGCAGGGAGAAGAGGCGGATGCTACAATGACGGCAAATCGATACTACAGAAGGGGCAAGACACAGTATGAAAGCAAAGAATCCCGCCCGGAGGCGGCAGATAGGTTTCCTGATTTTTAATGTGGCGCTGCTGCTTGCCGTTCTGGGCGTCACGGCAGTCCTTATCGTGCGCAGCGATTGGCGGTATGCCCTGTTCGACCGTCTGCGTTCCCGTGAGGCGGCGCTGCCGTCGGCGGTGGAGATCGCCGACGCTGACTGCCGCCGGCTCGCGGCGCAGGCGGTTTTCGCCGGAGAAGAGGAGGGCGCTGCGGCCGGCCGCTCCCTGCTGCTGGTCAATGCGGACAATCCGCTGCCTGAGGATTTCAGCCCGGTTTTGGTGGAATTCCGGGACACGGCGCTGCTGGTGGATGCCGCCGTGCCGGAGCCGCTGGAGAGCTTGCTGGCGGCCTGCAGCCAGGCCACGGGGGAAAAGCTGCTGCTCATGAGCACCTACCGCGACCGGGAGGAGCAGGCGCAGGTATTTGAGGAGGAAACCGGACTGGCGGCAAAGCCGGGGACCAGCGAGCATGAGACGGGTCTCGGGCTGGATGTCTATGTGGCGGGCAAGGCGCAGCGGCGGTTTATCGACAGCAAATCGGGCGTTTTTGCCGACCGGGAGGGGTGGAAATACGGCTTTATCATCCGGTACCCATCCTTTGCGAAAAACTCCACCGGCCAGGGCTATGAACCCTGGCATCTGCGGTATGTGGGCAAGCCCCACGCCGAGATCATTTACCGCAACCGGATGACATTGGAGAGCTATATCGCGTCCCTCACGGAAGGGGCGTTTTATCGTTTCGGCACCTATGGCATTTCGCTGCAGAAGGCGGAGGAGGGGGAGCTGCTGGTGCCTGCGGGCTGGACGGAGGTGACTGTTTCCCCGGTCAGCGGGGGGAGATATATGATAACGGGCATCGGCTGGCAATAAAGGGATATGGCTAAAAAGCGCCTGCGGGCTGGTTTCCAACCCGCAGGCGCTTTGGCTCGATTAAAACGCCAGGACCACCCCGCCGTTGTTGGCGTAGACGGTGGATACGCCCCCGGTGGGAACCAGAATAACCTCCCTGACGGCTGCGCATTTTTCCAGAATGGCCTTCTTCAGCTTTGCCGCCCGATCGGGGCAGTTGCAATACACCAAAACCAGGGTGACGGATTTCTTGCGGCGCGGGGC
>CAKTXU010000228.1 GCA_934630995.1 uncultured Eubacteriales bacterium | reverse complement strand
GGGATGTCGCCAAACCGGCGAAGCACGTCGTCGCCCGCGGAATTGATGCACATGACCGCCTTGATGCCCGACTGATTGCCGGACACAAGAGCCTGGTACGTCTGCATGAAATCGTTTGCCTTGATGGTGGTGTAGATAAAGCCTTTTTCATCCAGCCGGACATTGGAAAATTCGGTGGGGACAAAGCTCTCCAGATATTGGGAAGCCGATTTGGACAGCAGGCGCTTCCATATCAGGGTGAACATATCGTAGGTCACCCGGGGAGCGCCCACAAAGCTGGAAAAGGTGCCGTCCTTGTTGAGCTCGATCAGGCCGCGGTTGACACCCCGGGCCACCACATAAATCCGGCCCGCCCGGTTGACGCCCAGCTTGATCGGGCGGTAGGAATAGTCCCCCAGCACCCCGATTTCCGGGCGGCCGTAAACGCCGATGAATTCGCCCTCCCCCGTCAGATGGACGATACGGGCGTTTTCCGTGTCGGCGATGTAGAGGGTCCCGTCGGGGGCCAGGGTCAGGCCCTCCGGCGCGCTGAAGGTGCTCTCCTCCCCATCCACGACAAAGCTGCGGATGGTGCGGACCGGCTGATACTCCTTATCCAGAACGATGACGGCGTTGCCGCTCTTGTCAAGCACGTACAGATAGTCTCCGTACGCCTCCATATCATAGATATTGCCGCCCGATTCCAGCCCCAGCCGGGAGGAGGATACCGTTTGAAAGGGCACCCAGGCCGCCGGGGATTCCGCCTCGGTAAAATCGGCGCTGATGGTGTAGGTCGTATACGGAATGTCCGCCGCGCTGCATACACCGGTAAACAGGCTGCAACAGATAAGAAGCAGTATCGCGATTTTAGACGCTTTCATCCCTCTTCATCACTCCTTCATACCTGAGGTCGCCATGGTTTCGGTGATATTGCTCTGGGTCAGGATAAAGACGGTGATCGGCACCGCCAGCATGATGAAGCTGACCGCGCCGCCCACGCCGGCCCGAGCCAGGCCGCCCGAAACGATTTGGCCCAGCGCGTAGGCCAGGGTTTTGAGCTCCTCGCTGTAGATGAGGACATTGGAGCCGGTGGCCCAGAGGCCCTGCACCGAGAAGAGGATCAGCGTCAGCCAGGCCGGGCGGACGATCGGCATGACAATCCGGAAGAAAATCCGCAGATCGCTGGCCCCGTCGATGGTGGCCGCCTCCAGCAGGGAGTCGGGAACCATCTGCTCCATAAACTGCTTCATGATATACAGGCCGATGGGCATGCCGAAGGCCGGCACGATGATGGCCCAGTAGGAATCGATGAAATGGAGGGTGGACATCACCATGTAGCTGGGGATGGCCGTCACGGTGCCGTTGAACATCAGGGCGGTGACGATGATGGTGAAGACCAGCTTGCTGCCGGGGAATTTCCGCTTGGCCAGCGGAAAGGCGCACATGGAGGCAAAGATAATAAGGCCCGCCGTGCCCGCCACGGTGATGAAGACGGTGTTGAACAGATAACGGGTAAAGGGCACCGTCGAGCTGCCCATGAGGAACACCATGTCCCGGAAATTCTGCATCGTCGGATTTTCCGGCCAGAAGTGGGGCGGGAACATCCAGAATTCCTCCAGGGGCTTGAAGGCGTTGCCCACCGCGTAAACCAGGGGCAGGGTCATAAAGGCCGCCACCAGAATCAGCAGGATGAGAATGGGCAGATCCCCGCCGAAGGAGCGGTTCACCCGCTTTTTATACAGATGGATATGCTTCCCTTTCATCAGGACCCCACCTTTCTCAGCAGCTTCTGCACAATCATATTGATCAGCAGCATGGCGCCGAAGAGGATGGAGGCGATGGCACAGGCATAACCCATCTCAAACCGGAGCCCGCCATAGTCCTGCATATGGTGGACCATGGTGTGGACCGCGTAATCGGTGCTGGGATAGCCGACCAGGGCCGTGATCACATCGCCCACGCCGAAGGAGCCGGTGATACTCATCACCGCGCCGAACAGCAGTTGGGGCTTGATGGAGGGCAGGGTGACATACCAGAACTCCTGATACCGGTTGCGGATGCCGTCCACCGCCGCGGCCTCATACAGGGTTTTGTCGACCCCCTGCAGACCGGCGATGAAGGTCAGGAAGCTGGTGCCCAGGCTCATCCACAGGATGACGATGATACACACCATCATCATATAATCGGAATTGGTCAGCCATTCGATAGGCGCGCTGATGAGATCCCACTTGTACAGGAAGGAATTGACATAGCCGTAGGCGTCGTTGTTGAAGATAACCGTCCACACATAAGTGGCGCCGCCCGCCAGGGAAGGGGCGTAGCACAGCAGGGTCATCAGCGCCCGCGGAATGGGGGGAAGCTCGTTGATGAGCCAGGCGAACAGCAGGCAGAGGATATACCCGATGGGGCCGGTGATGGCGGCGAAGATAAAGGTGTTCTTGACGCCGATGGTGAAGATATCGTCGTTGAGGAACAGATTGAGATAGTTGTCCAGCCCGATGAACCGGGGCGCCTCCAGGACGTTGAAATAGGTGAAGCTCAGCCCGATGGCGCAGATGACCGGGACGATGGTGAAGAGGGTAAACACCAGCAGGTAGGGCGCCATAAACAGATAATTATTGCGGTTTCTCCGAATTTCCGAACCCAGTGAGCGTTTTTTCCGGACAATGGGCGTGCCGGTTATGGTTTTTGTACGCATACCTCTCTCCACCTCCTAATCCAAATTGAATTCTTTGCGTTTGCGGGTGATTTCCGTGTTGATGCGGTCGATATGATCCAGCAGGCTCTCCCGGGCGTTGGCTCCCTGCTTGAGAACCGAACGGACGGCGAAGCTGATTTCCCTGTCCTTCAGGTAGCCGCCGGGCACCTCGGGGATGCCCACCACATACTGCCACTGGTCGGACAGGGTTTCCGTCTCCGCGGCGGTCCAGGGCATCCGCTCCAGGGCGTCCTTGTTGGAGGCCTGATACCGGGAGGCCACGCCCATGATGCTTTCCAGCTCCCGGCCATAGCTCACCTGGGTGTCCACATCCGACCACCATTTCATGAATTCCCACGCGTTCTCAGGGTTGCGCACCCCGGTCATCATCATGGTGGCCAGGCCGCCGCCCGCTACTTGCCTGCGGATTTCCCCCTCCCCGCCCGCGGTACCGGGAACGGTGGTAAAGGTCCACAGACCGGCGATTTCGGGGGCGGACACCGACAGGGTGTTGTACATGCCGTAGTCGGCGATGGCGATGGGGATTTCGCCCATGCGGAACCGGGTGGACAAATCGTAGGTGGATTCCAGACTGTACACCGTGTAGAAGGACATCCAGTATTCAAAGGCCTCGATGCCCTCCTCCGAGTCGAAGCCCACCTTTTTGCCGTCCTCGGAGAAGATGGAGCCGCCGAACTGATACAGCAGGGTGGCGAAGCTGGTCAGCTCCAGGGCGGTCCCCCCCGCATTGTAAGCGGGCAGGCCGAAGGTCATGTGGTTTTTCTGCAGGACGCTGAGCATGTCGATGACGTCGTCCCAGGTGTCGGGCACCTCCAGCCCCAGCTCCTGCAGGATATCGGTGCGGTAGAACATCACCGGGAAGGATTGGGTTTCCGGCAGGGCGTATGTTTTACCCCCGTAGGAATAGGGCACCAGCGCGCTGTCGTAAAACCGGCCTGCCACCTCCTCGAAATCGGGGAAGCTGCTGATTTCCCGCACCGCGCCGCGCATGGCGTAGTTGATGGGATCCGCCGCGCCGGAGGAGAGATAGATGTCGGGGCCCTTGCCCGCCAGAACGGCGGGCAGCAGGGAACCCGCGGCGACCAGCTTCAGATTGGCCTCGATGCCGGTTCCGGCCGTGAAGCTGTTGTCGATCAGCTGCTTGATGATGGTGGCCTGATCCCGTCCGGTGGCAATCCAGACATTGACGGCCGACGCCTCCTCAGAGGCGGCGTTGCCGATGGTGGAGTAGTCATTGACAAAGGAGCCGAAGAAGATCATAAAGGCCATGCCGGTATTTTCGAGGAACCCGGCGTCCGCCCGCAGGGCGGGAGCATCCTTGGGGAGCGCGGCGATATAATCCAGCTCCAGAGTCTGCTGGGCGGCGGACTGGATCCAGGCGCCCAGCCCCACGATACAGTTGCGGAAGTCGACGAACTTCTTCGGGATGGTGTCTGGATCCTTGACCATGGCGTCCACCCGGACCACCGTTTTCTCCAGGCTGGAGGTGAAGCTGCCCTTGACCCCCGCCTTGTCCTCGAT
>CAKTXU010000227.1 GCA_934630995.1 uncultured Eubacteriales bacterium | reverse complement strand
ATTTTAAAGATGGTCCCCACATGAGTGTTGCCCAGGGCCAGAGACGCCTCCTTATACGAGACGGGAACCGCCCGCAGGGCGGTTTCGGACACGCTGATAATAGTGGGTAGAACCATGACCGCCAGAATCAGGATCATCGCCAGCAGGCTGTCTCCAATGGAAGAGGGAAACACCTTGCGGATAAAGGGGACGAGAACCATCATCCCGAAAAAGCCGTAGATGACCGATGGGATACCCGCCAGCAGCTCTACCGCGGGGCGGACTAGGTTTCCCACCCGCCGGGGCGCCAGCTCCGCCATAAAAATCGCCGTCAGCAGGCCCACGGGCACGCCGATAAGGATGGCTCCCAGCATTCCCGCGACCGACGCGAGAATCATGTAAGCGATACCAAATTTGTTCTGCCCGGGAACCCACGCAGTGCCGAAAAGAAAATTACCCAATCCGATTTCCGCAATGGCAGGCAATCCTGCGGTAAACATATACACCGTTATTATCAAAACCGAACCCACAGACATACAGGCAAAAACCAGAAAAACGCTTTCCATGAGCCGTTCCACGCCCCGGGTCCACATGGCCATGACAGCCGCCAGAATTCCGCCCAATAGGACCGCCGCCAACGGCCAGTGAAAGCTGGTATAGATGGTGCTGGCACCAGCATTCATAAAGGTGGAGGACATGGCGTTACACGTCATCATAGCCGCCGCTGCCGACAGAGCGGCCAATATATAGCAGACACCCGCCCCGGCCGCTTTTCGGAAAAAGATCAGGATGAGGCCCGCCACCGCCAACAGCGGCGGCAGCAGCGCCGCGATTTTACCTATCCAGGGCACGGAAATAGAGGTATCATAAAGGCGCATGAAACCGGTAACCATCTGCAGCGAGGTAAAGGTATACGCATCCCCGTCCGGCCGGAAGGTGACGAAGGGGATGAAAAACTGGACAAGCAGGAGAACGGTCAGCGCCGCCGCCAGCCCCGTCACCACCAGCCGCTGCGTCTGCTGGCGCCTGCGCGCCTTATCATTGCTCATAACCGCATCCATGGCGGAACCTCCCTGTTTTGCCGCCGGACGCTGCCGGCGGCAGATGCAGCCGCAAGGCTCCGGCGCGGAGTACCGCGCCGGAACCTTGCCGCATGCTGTCGATTACCAGAACTTCTGGGGCACCAGATGCTCGTCCTTGATGAGCTGCTGTGCCTCGTCGGACTTCAGGAATTCGAGATAAGCCAGGACGTTGGGGTCCTTCGTCCCCTTTTTGTAGGCGTGGACAAAGGGACGCTGAAGAGCATAGCTGCCGTCCGCGATGGTGCTTTCGCTCGCTTCGACGCCGCCGACCTTCAATGCCTTGACTTCCTTGCTCACGGAAGCGTAGGAGACATAACCGATAGCCGCTTTCTCGCTGGCCACCTTGGCTACCACGCCGCCTGTGCTGTCGATGTTGGTGTCGTATTGGCACGCATCCTTTACCTTCACGATATCTTCAAAGCCGTCCCGGGTTCCGGAGCCGCTTTCCCGGCCAATGACCACAATCGTCTCGTCCGGACCGCCGAAATCCTTCCAATTGGTCTTTTCCTTTTTGAAAATGGCCGCCAGATCCTCGATAGTCAAATCCGCCACCGTGTTATCGGGGTTGACCACAACGGCGATGCCGTCCAAGGCAATGGTGATGGCCTCATATTTGCCCTCGGCGTTTTCCGAATCCTTGACCGCACGGGAAAGATTGCCTATCTGAGCGCTGCCGTTGTCCAGGGCGGTGATAGCCGCGCCGGAACCGCCGTATTGCAAGTCGATCTTTAAGTCCGGGTTTTTCTCGCCAAACGCCTCGTTCAAAGCGCTGCAGACAGCTTCCATAGAGGTCGACCCGGTCATGACCAGCTTACCGGTCAGCTTCTCGGCAGCCGTGGTGCCAGTGGACGAACCCCCCTTTGATTCGCTGCCGGCGGACGAAGTTCCGGTGACCTCGCTGTTGCATCCGGCGAGGCTGACGGCGAGCATCGCAGTGGCGGCCAACGCGCTCCATAGCTTTTTCATAATTGACTCCTCCTGTTATATGTATAGCTTTCTCTTTGGTACGCCGTCATCGTACCCCCCTCATGTTAGATGGATGTTAACCGGGGTTTACAATCCCTTTAAACTTTGTCGAATCGGCAAAGCGTCTCCTCATCTTCCCATGTTTTGTTAAGCGCGTGTAAAACGACAAGGTCCCCGGCATTCACCGGGGACCTCACGACACGGTATATTGTATCTGCTGCTATCTGCTGACAAATCACACATGGGCTTGTGCCCCGCCGCCTCGTCCGGGGCCAGAGCCGTCGTATCGAGCAGGCGCGCACGCGACGTTTGGGACAAGCCGACGGTTCTTCTCCTGCACGTGGCCTGGCGGAGAGCCGTTCCTGAACGGTTTATCCGGCGATGAAGCCCATCTGCCGGTATTGTATACCGAACTCCTTCAATACTTCCTCCATCGCGGCGTGTCCCTTTTCATTGGGATGAATCCCATCCACACAGAGCCAATCCTCATAGTGGCGCTGTCCCAGAAACACCTCGCGAATGTCCGCCAGCAAACACTGGCACTGCTGGGAGACCCTGACGACGGCGGCGTTATACCGTTCATGCCAGCGGTAGATGAACTCCACATCCCCCAGCCAGCGGAGGATATTGTCCTTGTTCAGCCCGTTGCGGGTAAAGAACTCAAAATACCGGTTGGCGTGGATGGGCGGAAGGGTCATCATGACCGGTGTAATCCCCTTCTGTCTCACCGTGCGCACCATGTCTGTCAGCTCGTTTTCAAACAGAGGCAAGGGCGTTTTCGGCTGATGGACATCGTCAGGACTCGCGGCTACCTGCGCCCAGTCGTAATCGCTGTCGTTGCCGCCGAATTCGAGAAGAGCCACCTCGCTGTCCACCGGCTGCTGCAAATCTTTTTTGACAATCGACAGCCCCTTGGTGACGGTACAACCCATGCGGGAGCGATTGCGCAGACGCAGCCCCAGCGCCTTGGAGGCTTTTTCCGCGCCGCTTTCAGGCAGCAGGGCGTAGCGTCCCTTGCGTTCGTCGAATATCACGCCCTTCATGACGCTGTCGCCCCAAACGGTAACGGATTGTATATCTTTCACGATGTCTCCCCCCAATGATTATCGTCACGGTATTACCTAGTAATTAAAACTATTATATTCGCTTTTCTCTTTTATGTCAAGCCTCTCTCTTTATTCTTGCATAGTATGCCGCATTATGTTATACTTTATGCGGATATCTGCCGATAGTTCTGAAAAAATAGTGATAATCGGAATTGCCGCCGTTTTGAAAGGAAGGGCCTGGTAATGAAGGAAATACCGCAGGAATTGCTGGACTGGGCAAAAAGCATCCGGGAGTACGAACCCGTCGAATGGGAGCGTCTGCCGGAGCTGGATCTCTATATGGATCAGGTCATCACCCTGATGGATAAGCAGCTGGCGCCGTTTTCCTCCAACGGGGAGCGGCTCCTGACCTCCAGCATGATCAACAATTATGTGAAGGATGGCGTGCTGCCGCGCCCTGAATCCAAAAAATATTCCCGGGATCATCTGGCGATGCTGCTGATGATATGTATGCTCAAGTCCGTGCTGTCCCTGCCGGAAATCAATGCCATTTTACAGGGAATGACCAGCGAACACGGCATCCAGGAGCTCTATCCCACCTATTGCGGCATCCAGGGACGGGCCCTGCAGGAAACCGCCGCGCGAATCGACGCGGCTGGTGAAGAGGATCCTGCCGCCCTCTTTCAGCTGGCCATGACTCTGGCTCTAGAGGCCAACGCCCGCCGGATTGCCGCTGCGCGTATTCTCGGTATTCTGGCGCCAAGAGAGCCGAAGGACAAAGAGAAAAAAGAGAAAAAGGCAAAAAACGCCGATTAGTTCGTGCAGAGTATAGGCTGCATTTACCCAGGAGGGGAAATTATGGAAACTTTACTGCTGCAGGACGTTGCGGTCCATCCGGAATTGGATACAGTCCTGAAGATTTTGCGGATGCCACATCCCTCTGAGGAGGATAGAACCGATATCGCCGCCATGCTGCAAGCCGCTGAGGCTGTCGCCAACCCCAAGGCGCTCTACGGTCCGGCTTTGCTGACGGAAAAGGACGAGGACAGCGTGACGGTGGAGGGAATCCGCCTTTGCTCTCCTCTGATCCGAGAAAATCTGGATAAGACGAGCCGCATCGTCCCTTTTGTCGCCACCTGCGGCACCGAGTTGGAGGACTGG
>CAKTXU010000226.1 GCA_934630995.1 uncultured Eubacteriales bacterium | reverse complement strand
GCCCAATACGGCCTGCTGCGGCCTCTGGACGGCATTCAGCCCCACCGGCTGGAGATGGGAAGCCGTCTGCGGGTGGACGGCGGGGATTTATACGCTTTTTGGGGAGAGCGGCCCTGCAGGGAGCTGTTTGCCGCTGGCGGGCCGGTCGTCAATCTGGCTTCTGCGGAATATGCCCGGATGATTCAGCGTTATCGGCTGCCCGGGGAGGAGCTCATCACCTGCGAGTTCCGCACATGGCGACAGGGCAGGCTGTCGATGCCCGCCACCGACGCGAAGATGGCCCGGGGACGAATGGCCCGCTATCTGATACAGAACCGGATTGACCGTCCGGAGGGGCTATGGGAATTCAACTGGGACGATTATGCCTTTGAGCCGGGCCTGTCCACCGCGGAGGTTTATGTTTTTGTACGGGGGTGAAGGGAAGTAAATGTCAATTACCTGGAATCTGTGGCACGGATGCCATAAGCTCAGCCCGGGCTGTGCCAACTGCTATGTCTATCGGACGGATACAAAGCACGGCAGAGATCCCGCCGTAGTACAGAAAACGGGGCAATTCTCCCTTCCCGTCCGAAAAAAGCGGAACGGCAGCTATGCGATTGGTCCGGGAGAGGTGGTATACACCTGCTTTACCTCCGATTTTTTGCTGCCCGACGCCGACGAGTGGCGGCCGGAGGCCTGGGAGATGATTCGGCAGCGGCAGGATTTAACCTTCCTGTTTATCACCAAGCGGATAGATCGGCTCTCCGTCTGTCTTCCCTCCGGATGGGGGGACGGATGGGACAACGTGGTCGTCGGGTGTACGGTGGAAAACCAGGAGCGGGCGGCCGCCCGCGTGCCGCTTTTCATGGACGCGCCCATCCGGCACAAATTCCTGGCCTGCGAGCCCCTGTTGGAGGCGCTGGATCTCACCCCGTGGCTGGGCGGATGGCTGGAGTTGGTGATGGCGGGCGGCGAATCGGGTCAGATGGCACGGATCTGCGATTACGAGTGGGTACGAAGCCTGCGCCGTCAATGCGAGGCGGCGGGGGTGGCCTTTCATTTCAAGCAGACGGGAGCCCGGTTCCGCAAGGATGGGCGGCTATATGCCGTTCCCCGGCCGGAGCAGCACCGCCAGGCGGCCCGGGCAGGCATCGATTGGACGCCGGCGGGGATGCCGGAGAGACAATGGTAAAAAAGGAGGAGTATATCATGCAGATAGCAACTGCGGAAATACGCTTGTTTATACCCTGGGTTCATTCGCTCAAGGAGAAACGTATGGTGCTCAAAAGCCTGCTGGACAGGATGCGGGCAAAATTCAACGTGTCGGCGGCCGAGGTGGCGGAACAGGACATTCATCAAATCGCCGTGCTGGGCGTGGCGGCCATCGCCGGGGACAGCGCCCAGGCGGACAGCATACTGGACACTATTATCCGGTTTATCGAGGGGGCCACCGAGGCGGAAATCACGGCGGTTTCCCGGGAGATGCGCTGAAGCGCCGAAAGGGGAGGAGACAATGACAGACAGGGATTCCTATACGGACTTGAATGCCCTGACGTGGGATGAATGGGCGGAAAACGGCTGCGAATGGACGATTCCCGTATCCCATGAGGAGGTGGAACAGGCCAGACGAGGGGAGTGGGGCGTTTATCTCACCCCCTGCCGCTTTGTTCCCCGGGAGTGGTTCCCGCCGCTGGCGGGGGCGGCGCTGCTGGGGCTGGCCAGCGGAGGCGGGCAGCAGATACCGATTTTTTCGATTCTGGGTGCGCGCTGCACCGTTTTCGATTACTGTAAAAGCCAGCTGGAGAAGGAGCGGCAGGTGGCCGCCCGGGAAGGGTATGCCGTCGAGCTTGTCCGGGGGGACATGACCAGGCCTCTGCCTTTTGCGGACGGCGCGTTTGATGTAATTTTCCATCCTGTCTCCAATTGTTACATCGAGGAGGTGGAGCCGGTCTGGAGGGAATGTTTCCGGGTGCTGAGGCCGGGCGGCGTGCTGCTGGCGGGCTTTGACAATGGACTGAATTTCCTTTTTGACGATGTCACAGCGGAACCGCTGACAGCGGTCAACAGGCTCCCCTTTAATCCGCTAAAAAATCCTCTGTATCGGGAGAAGCTGCTGGCGGAGGGAAGCGGGTTCCAATTCAGCCACTCGCTGGAGGAGCAGATAGGCGGACAGCTGCGGGCGGGTTTCCGGCTGACGGGGCTTTACGAGGATAGGGATAGGGAAGGGTGCGGAATTCTGCGGGACTATGCGCCGCAGTATATCGCCACCCGGGCGGTCAAGCCGGGATAATGCATACTCAAAAAGCAAGGGCTGTAAAATGCATGCGCATTTTACAGCCCTTGCTTTTTGACGAGGGGGATTAAGATTTCATTTCAAGACGCTTAATAAAGGCCTTGATATCCTCGGCGGAGTGGAATTCATCCGCGTGGGAATTGACCTGCTCCTTCACCTCATCAGGCAGCTCCGCCCAAAAGGTTCTGTCGGTGGGGTCGTTGCTGAAGGCGGCGCCGATTTCCGCCATATTGATTCCATAAATCCCATCAAACACTGGTCTTCACCTCATCCATAGTGTAACCGTCTCCGACGCGGCAGACACATGAAAATCCTGGAATACAAAGAGAATATTCCATATGGTGCCCGGGAAATATATGCGTCACGAATGCGTCAATCTGCCCTGCCTGATAGTTTATGACGCTATAATGGTGTCAATACTGAGTGAAAAAGCGTCGTGGAGATGCCTTATGAAAGATTCATTGCCGCGTTATACCATGAGAATCAGCCGTGAGCTCCTGGATAAGCTGGGGTATATTTCCGAATACAAGGGGCGGACGGTGAACAAGCAGCTGGAGCAGCTGGTGAAAAAGTGCGTGGAGGAGTTCGAGCGGGAGCACGGAAAAATTCCTCCACGCGAGGACAGAGATAAGCTGTGAAGGCTTGGAGAGCGGATGCCGGAGGGAAATGTTTATGCGGATATTCGACAGAATTCACGCGTTTTTGTCTCAATTCAGCGGGAAATCCATCGCGGCTGGATGGAAGGCGGCGGCGCTTGTGGCTGTCGTCAGCCTGGGTATGCTGGTATATGAAGCCCCTGCCGTGCAAACAGTCGATACCCCCAGGGTGGAGTCTCAGTCCGGCTCCGCGGTGAGTAACGGGGCGGCGGAATCGTCGTCGGAGGCGGCCTCCAGCATGCCGCAGTCCACCTTATCCGGCACGAATACCAGCACGACTGGCTCCGGTCCATCGTCCACCAGCCAGAATAATTCCTCTTCATCTTTGCATCAATCCCTAGCGGAGAAAACGGCGGGGATATCCAACACCTATAAGACCTCCGGCCTGTCTCTGGTGGCTTTTCGCGGGGAAGAGGTTTTGTTCAGCTATTATGACGGCTTTGCGGACTACAAGAAGACACAGCCGGTGAACGCCGCTACCAAATTCCGCATCGCCTCGGTTTCCAAAACAATCACCGGTCTGCTGGCGCTCCAGCTTGCGGGGGAAGGGCGGCTGGATCTGGACAGGGATATTTCGGAGTATATGGGGATACGAGTGCGCAATCCCCGGTACCCGGACGAGGTGATAACCACCCGGATGCTCATGACCCATTCCTCCGGCATTGTCGGCGGCAGCGTGTATACGAAAAATACGGGGGAACCGCCCTTCGACGATTTTGAGACGGTGATGAACAGCAGCGGCTTTTTCGGAAGCGGCCGGCCGGGCGGGTATTTCCGTTACAGCAATGTGGGGGCTGCCATGATAGGCGGTGTTATTGAAGGGGCCACCGGCAAGCGATTTTCCGATTATGCCACCGAGCGGTTTCAGGCGCTGGGGATAGACGCGGGCTATCTGCGGGATAAGATTCTGACGCCCGGCACCATTGCTCAGGACTTTGGGCGGTACATGCAGGCCGATGTCCCCAACTGGGGCCGGGTGACAGAAGCATATGACAATATCCCCCTGGGGCAGATGTATCTGCTGGGGCACGGGGATTTGATTATTTCGGCGGAGGATTTGGCCAAGCTGGCCATGGTGATGGCGGGAGACGGCACCTACCGCGGACAGACGGTGCTGCCGCCGGCACAGCTGAAGGATATGCTCACCGCTCACCGGCGGGCGGATACGCTGGATGATCACACCGGCCTGAATGTGCTCATCACCGACCATCTGGTGGAGGGACGGACGATTTACGGTCATTCCGGCCATGCCAACGGCATGGTGGCGGGACTGTATTTTGATCCCACCGATCACACGGGGATGGTGTTCC
>CAKTXU010000225.1 GCA_934630995.1 uncultured Eubacteriales bacterium | reverse complement strand
CCCTGGAGGCGTCCCTGCAATATGCCGAGAAACGGCAGATTCCCCAGGTTTTCGAGGTGGACGCCGACGGCGCCGCCAGCGTCCATGAGTTGTGAGGGAGGAGCCGCGATGAAACCGATACGCATTGCCCTGACCAAGGGGCGCTTGGAAAAGGATACAGTGGCTCTGTTCGACCGGATGGGGCTGGACACCGCCGCCGTCAAGGAGAAGGGCCGCCGGCTCATCCTCCCCGTGGGGGAGGGGCTGGAAGTGGTGCTGGCCAAGGCGGCGGATGTGATCACCTATGTGGAGCACGGCGTCTGCGACCTGGGGGTCGTGGGCCGGGATACCATCGCGGAGGTGGGCGGCAGCTTCTATGAGGTGCTGGATCTGGGCTTCGGCCGCTGCCGGTTTGCCCTGGCCGCTCCCCGGGGAAAGGATTTCTTCGCCGGCTATCACGTGAAGACTGTTGCCTCCAAATATCCCAATGTGGCCCGGGCTTATTTTGAGCGCAAGGGGCTGGACGTGCGGATCATCAAAATCGAGGGGTCGGTGGAGCTGGCCCCCCTGCTGGGCCTGTCCGACGGCATCGTGGATATCGTGGAGACCGGCTCGACCTTAAAGGAGAACGGCCTGACGGTGGTGGAGGATATCCTGCCCATCTCCGCCCGGCTGATTGTGAACATGGCCTGTATGAAGCTGCGCAAGCAGGAGATAGAAGAACTGGTGAGCCGGATGGAACAAAGCCTGTCATAAGGCTTCGGCACGCCGCTGGAGGAGGATGCGCGATGATGACAATGGTGAAGGCGGACGGCCGGGCGGAATACGCCCTGCTGGAGCAGCTGGCCGCCCGCAGCGGCGAGGTGGATCGCAAGGTGACCGCCGCCGTGGAGGAAATCCTGGAGGCGGTGCGCCTGGGCGGAGACGAGGCGGTGCGGGAATATACCCGCCGCTTCGATGGGGTGGACGCCCCGCTGCGCCGTATCGGGCGGGAGGAGCTGGAAACTCTGGCGGCCGCCTGTGATCGGACGGTATATGCCGCCCTGGAGCGGGCCGCGGCCAATATCGCGGATTTCCACCGCCGCCAGCTCCAGCAGAGCTGGCTGACCACCCGGGAGGACGGCACCATCCTGGGCCAGCGTATCCGGGGTCTCACCCGGGTGGGGCTGTATGTGCCCGGGGGCACGGCGGCCTATCCCTCCTCAGTGCTGATGAACGCCATCCCCGCCCGTATCGCCGGGGTGAAGGAGCTGGTCATGGTCACCCCGCCCCCCAAGACCGGGGCATTCAACGCCGATGTCATGGCCGCCGCCTATATCGCGGGG
Source organism: uncultured Eubacteriales bacterium (assembly GCA_934630995.1). Lineage (GTDB taxonomy): Bacteria > Bacillota > Clostridia > Oscillospirales > Acutalibacteraceae > CAKTXU01. The sequence continues at coordinate 2,934 of CAKTXU010000225.1, read as the reverse complement.
GTGGACGCGGTCTATCTCTGCGGCGGCGCCCAGGGAGTGGCGGCCCTGGCCTACGGCACCGCCACCCTGCCCAAGGTGGATAAAATCGTGGGGCCGGGAAATATCTATGTCGCCACCGCCAAGCGGCTGCTTTTCGGCCGGGTGGACATCGACATGATCGCCGGCCCCAGCGAAATTCTGGTGCTGGCCGACGACTCCGCCGAGCCCGCCTACCTGGCGGCGGATCTGATGTCCCAGGCGGAGCACGACGTTCTGGCCTCCGCCATTCTGCTGACCGATTCCGCGGATATTGCCCGCCGCACTCTGGAGGAATTGGAGAAGCAGGTTGCCTCCCTGTCCCGGGCGGATATCATCCGCCGCTCCCTGCAGGATTTCGGCGCGGCCATTGTCTGCCGGGATATGGACGAGGCGGTGGAATTCGCCAACAGGCTGGCCCCCGAGCACCTGGAGGTTATGTGCCGGGAGCCCATGGAATACATCGGGCGTCTGGACAACGCGGGATCGGTTTTCCTGGGCCGCTATTCCCCGGAGCCGCTGGGGGATTATTACGCCGGGCCCAACCATGTGCTGCCCACCAGCGGCACCGCCCGCTTTTTCTCCCCCCTGTCGGTGGACAGCTTCCTCAAGAAATCCAGCTTTATCTATTATAACCGCCCCGCCCTGGAGGCGGCCCAGGCGGATATCACCGCCATTGCGCGGGCCGAGGGGCTGGACGCTCACGCCCACGCGGTGGAGGTACGGTTCCAGTGATTTCCCCATTCTATCAAGGGACGGATGGCCATGTATACAATTTCCGATAAAACGGCGGCCCTGACCCCCTACGACCCCTCCGAGGGCGTCTACCGGGTGCGGCTGGACGCCAACGAAAGCTTCCTGCTGCCCACCGACGCCGACCGGCAGCGGATGGCCCGGGCTGCCGCCGATGTGGCGCTCAACCGTTATCCCGATCCCCTGGCCCGGGAGCTGTGCGCCGCCTTCGGCCGCCTGTACGGGGTAGATCCCCGGCTGGTGACGGCGGGCAACGGTTCCGACGAGCTGATATCGGTGATCCTCTCCTCCTTTCTGAAAAAGGGGGAGAAGGTGCTGACTGTGGCGCCGGAGTTCTCCATGTACCGTTTCTACACCGGCATCACCGAAACCCCCTGCCTCACCCTGAAGAAGGACGCGGCGCTGCGCATCGACCCCGATGAGGTTATCCGGGTCATCCGGGAGGAGGGGGTGCGCCTCTTCATTTTTTCCAACCCCTGCAATCCCACCTCGGTGGGGCTGGAGCGGGAGGCGGTGCGGCGGATTCTTCGGGAGACGGAGGCCCTCATCGTTTTGGATGAGGCCTATATGGATTTCTGGGATCAGTCCCTGCTCCCGGAGGTGGAGGCCTACGACAACCTGATCCTGCTGCGCACCTGCTCCAAGGCGTTGGGGCTGGCGGCCCTGCGGGTGGGCTTCGCCTTGGCCAACGAGCGGCTGACCGGCCTGCTGCGGGCGGCCAAATCTCCCTATAACGTGAACGCCGTCACCCAGGCCATGGCAACGGTCGTCCTGGAAAATCCCCTCTACCGGGAGACCTATACCGAGCTCATCCTGGCCTCCCGGACCATGCTGCTGGAGGGGCTGCGGAAGCTGGAGGCCGAGGGCTTGATCGCCCAGGTGTACGACAGCCGCACTAATTTTGTATACCTGCGCCTGCCGGGAGCGGGGGAAGTCTGGGATGTCCTGGCCGACCACGGGATTCTGGTACGGCGGTTCGGGGACGAGCATCTCCGGATAACGGCGGGAACCGAAAGCGAGAATCAGGATTTGCTGGCAGTGCTGGGCTTCATGCTGCGGTACCGCCGGGAAAACGGCCATATGTAATGGCACGTTGATAAGAAGGGAGCGGACCGGCATGAGAACAGGCGCTTATACCCGTAAAACCAAGGAAACCGACATCCAGGCCACCCTCTGTCTGGACGGCGGGGAGGTCCGGGTGGATACCGGCATCGGCTTTTTCGACCATATGCTGGAGGCCTTTGCCGTCCACGGCGGCTTCGGCCTGACCCTGCGGGCCGAAGGGGATCTGCGGGTGGACGGCCACCATACGGTGGAGGACACCGGCATCGTGCTGGGCAAGGCCCTGGCGGAAGCCCGGGCGGACAAGGGCGGTATCGCCCGGTTCGGGAGCTTCTATGTCCCCATGGACGAGGCGCTGGCCTTTGCGGCGGTGGATGTCAGCGGCCGGCCCTATCTGGTGTTTGACGCCGCCTTCCGGGAGGAGCGGATCGGGGACTACGACAGCTGCCTGACCGGAGAATTTTTCCGGGCCTTTGCCGTGAACGCGGGGCTGACCCTCCATCTCAAGGCGGTTTACGGCGAGAACGCCCACCATGTGACCGAGGCGCTTTTCAAGGCGGCGGCCCATGCCCTGCGTCTGGCCGTCCTTCCCAAAGAGGGGATCTTGTCCACCAAGGGCGCTCTGGACTGAGAGGATACGGAAAGGCAGGAGACTCCCATGCTGATTTTTCCCGCAATCGATATACAGGAGGGCCGTTGCGTCCGGCTGGTGAAGGGGGATTTTGCCACCGCCCATCAGGTGGCGGCGGATCCGCTGGAAACGGCCTTCGGCTTCCGGGACGCCGGGGCGGAGTGGATCCATATGGTGGATCTGGACGGGGCCAAAACCGGCCGCCGCGTCAACAACGCCATCTTCACCGAGATCGCCGGAAAAAGCGGCCTCAAGGTGGAGGTGGGGGGCGGCATCCGGGATATGCAGACCCTGGAGGACTATTTCGCAGCCGGGATTTCCCGCTGTATTCTGGGATCGGCGGCGGTGAAGAACCCGGCACTGGTTCGGGAGGCCGCCGCGGCCTATGGGGATAGAATCGCGGTGGGCATCGACGCCAAGGACGGGATGGTCGCCACCGAGGGCTGGCTCGATGTGTCGGAGATATCCTATAT
>CAKTXU010000224.1 GCA_934630995.1 uncultured Eubacteriales bacterium | reverse complement strand
GCAGGCGGCGAGCGGCCTCCGTCTCCCCGGCGGAGGCGGGCGGGGTATCGGCCAGGGTATAGGCCTCCCCCAGCTCCCGCCATTTGAACTCCCCCATCTTGTGAAAGGGGAGCAGCTCCACCCGCTCGACACAGCGGTAGGGCTTGAGCAGCCGTCCCAGCTTGTGCAGCTCCGCATCGTCCAGGGTCAGGCCCGGCACCAGGACATGCCGGATCCACACCGGCTTACCCGAATTCTCGCAGTGGTTGAGAATATCCAGGGTATTGTCCAGCCCCCGGCCGGTTATCCGCCGAAAAAGGCCCTCGTCCGCGGCCTTGATATCCAGCAGGAGCAGCGCGGCCCTGTCCACCGCTTCCCGGCAGTAAAGCAGGGACACCGCGCCCGAGGTATCCACCGCCGTGTGCAGCTCCTGCTCCCGGCAGCCCTCCAGGATGGAGGCGACAAAGGCGGGCTGGGCCAGCGGCTCTCCGCCGGACAGAGTCACCCCGCCGCGGCGGATGAAATTCTTATACCGCAGGATATCCCGCACCACGTCGGCGGAGCCCACCAGCTGGCCGCCCTCCGTGTTCCAGGAATCCGGGTTGTGGCAGAAGAGGCAGCGCAGAGGACAGCCCTGTAAAAACAGCACGTAGCGGATGCCCGGCCCGTCCAGGGCGCCGAAGCTCTCCACAGAATGGATGCGGCCCTCCACATTGGTCATGCCTGCCCCTCCTTCTTTTATGCATAGACGGCTTTGCCGCGTCAGAAACGGGTGTGGAAGGTGCGGTTGATGACATCCAGCTGCTGCTCCCGGCTGAGCTTGATGAAATTGACGGCATAGCCGGACACCCGGATGGTCAGCTGGGGATATTTTTCCGGATGATCCATGGCATCCAGCAGCACCTCGCGGTTGAGAACATTGACGTTGATATGGTGGCCCTCCTCGCCGAAATAGCCGTCCATCAGGCCCACCAGATTTTCCGCCCGTTCCTCCTCCTCCCGGCCCAGAGCCGAGGGGACGATGGAGAAGGTATAGCTGATGCCGTCCTCGCTGTAGTCATAGGGCAGCTTGGCCACCGACATCATGGAGGCCACGCAGCCGTGGCTGTCCCGCCCGTGCATGGGATTGGCCCCGGGCGCGAAGGGCTCCCCGGCCTTCCGGCCGTCGGGGGTCGAGCCGGTCTTTTTGCCGTAAACCACGTTGGAGGTGATGGTCAGGATGGACATGGTGGGTTTGGACTGGCGGTAGGTGGGGCATTTCTGCAGCTTGCTCATGAACATCTTCACCACACCAACGGCGATGTCGTCCACCCGGTCGTCGTTGTTGCCGAATTTGGGGAAATCTCCTTCGATTTCAAAATCCACGGCCAGCCCCGTCTCATCCCGTATGGGGCGCACCTTGGCGTATTTGATGGCGGACAGGGAATCGCACACCACCGACAGGCCCGCCACGCCGCAGGCCATGGTGCGGAACACGTCGTTGTCGTGCAGGGCCATTTGCAGCTTCTCATAGCAGTATTTGTCGTGCATATAATGGATGACGTTGAGGGTATTGACATAGAGGGACGCCAGCCAGTCGCAGATGGCGTCAAATTTCTTCATCACGTCATCGTAATCCAGATATTTGCCCCGGCAGGCCAGCAGCTCGGGGCCTACCTGCAGCCCGCTTTTTTCATCCCGGCCGCCGTTGATGGCGTAGAGCAGCGCCTTGGCCAGATTCGCCCGGGCGCCGAAGAACTGCATCTGCTTGCCCACCCGCATGGCCGACACACAGCAGGCGATGCCGTAATCGTCCCCGAACTTCTTGCGCATCAGCTCGTCGCTTTCATATTGGATGGAGCAGGTTTCGATGGACATTTTGGCGCAGTATTTCTTGAAGGCTTCAGGCAGGCGGGGACTCCACAGCACCGTCATGTTGGGCTCGGGCGCAGGCCCCAGATTGGTCAGGGTGTGCAGGAAGCGGTAGGACATCTTCGTGACCATGTGGCGTCCGTCGGTGCACAGGCCGGCGATGGCCTCGGTCACCCAGGTCGGATCCCCGCTGAACAGCTCGTCATAGGACGGGGTGCGCAGGAAGCGGATCATCCGCAGCTTCATGACGAAATGATCGACGATTTCCTGGATTTCGCTTTCGGTATACCGCCCTTCCTCCAAATCCCGCTGGGCGTAAATATCCAGGAAGGTGGAAATCCGCCCGATGGACATGGCGGCGCCGTTCTGCTCCTTGACGGCGGCCAGGTAGCCGAAATACAGCCACTGAAAGGCTTCCTTCGTGTCCTGCGCGGGAGAGGATATGTCGAAGCCGTAGGAGGCGGCCATCCGCTTCAGCGCCTCCAGGGCGCGGATCTGCTCGGCCAGCTCCTCCCGCAGACGGATCGCCCGGGAATCCATGACGCTGAAATCCGCCTCATCCCGGGAGCGCTGCTTCTCCGCACTCAGAAAATCCACGCCGTAGAGGGGCACGCGGCGATAGTCCCCGATAATCCGGCCACGGCCATAGGCATCGGGCAGCCCGGTGATAATCCCCGTGCGCCGGGCGGCCCGCATCTCTGGCGTATAGACGTCGAACACCCCGTCGTTGTGGGTTTTGCGGTACTTGAATACGGTTTCCATTTCCGGATCCATTTCCCTGCCGTAGGCCTCCAGGGAATTGCGCACCATACGGATACCGCCGAAGGGCATGATGGCCCTGGTCAGCGGCGCGGCGGTCTGGAGGCCGACGATGACCTCCTCCTCCTTGTCGATATACCCGGGTGCATAGGCGTCGATGCCCGAAATGGTGTGGGTATCGATGTCGTAGACGCCGCCCCGGGCATGCTCCTCCCTCATCAGGGCGGATACTCTGTCCCACAGCCGCCGGGTGCGGTCGGTGGGCGGGGCGAGAAAGCTCTCGTCACCGTCATAGGGCGTGTAATTGCGCGCAATGAAATCGCGGACCTCCACGAAATCCTGCCAGCTGCCTTTTTTGAATGCTGCCATTGTACCGTCCTTTCTCGCCGGAAACGCAATATCCGGCATTTCAAGGGAGCCGCCGCAAGCCGGGCGGCGGCTCCGCCTCCCGCCGTCTTGCCGCATTGCGGCGGACAGCTTTTCTTATTTTTATTATACCAAATTCCGGCGTAAACCGACATTGGAGGCTCCGCAGAAGTTGCCGGAGGGGGCAGGAGCGATTTTGTACGGAATGTTGGCCTTTATCTAGTATGTGGAGCAAAGGACAAAATTATCGTGAAAAAAGCACCAGTGTCTGTCCTGCGGAATAGCATGGAAAGACACCAGTACTTTTAGGAGGGACGGCAATGTTCGAATATCATACACCGGTCCGGTTTTATCTCGGCGCCAATACCCCGGTCGGCTTCATCGGCTATCTGGATGATTTATACGACCCGGCGGACGGCTGGCAGGCTTACATCATCAAGAGCGGCCCCGGCACGGGAAAGGCGTCCCTGATGCGCACCGTCATGAACGCCATGGCGGAGCTGGGGCAGGAGCCGGAGGCTATCTACTGCTCCTCCGATCCCCGTTCTCTGGACGGCGTCCTCTTTCCCAAGCTGAAAATCGGCATCATCGACGGCACCTCGCCCCACATCATCGAGCCGAAATACTGGGGCGCCGTGGAGCAAATCGTCAATCTGAGCGAGTGCATGGACGGAGAATTGCTCCATAAACAATATAAAGCGATCATGGCGGCCACCGACGCCTGCTCGGCCATGCACGCCCGCTGCCGGAAATTCATCGGCGCGGCGGCGTCCCTGCTGGGGGACAGCGCCCGCATTCTGATGGAATACACCGACGCCGACAAGGTCGCCCGCACCGCCGCGCGGATCGCCGCCCGGGAATTCGGCGGCCACGGCGAACAGCCCGGACGGGAGCGCCGCCGCTTCCTCAGCGCGGTGACCCCTGAGGGAATCGTGACCTTCCACGAGACTCTGCAAGCCCTGTGTCCACGGATTTACGCCGTTGAGGACGAATACGGCGCCGCCTCCCGGCTTCTGCTGGCCGACCTGCGCCAGCGGGCGCTGGACGCGGGACTGGACATCATCACCTGCGCCTGTCCCCTGGCCCCCTATGACAAGCTGGAGCACCTGATCATCCCCTCCCTGGGACTGGGCTTCACCACCTCCAACGGGTGGCACAAGGCCGATTACCCGGTCTACCGCCGGGTGCACGCCGCCCGCTTCACCGACGCGGAGGGAATGCGCTCCAAACGGCAGATCCTCTCCTTCAACCGCCGGGCGGCCCGGGAGCTGCTGGGCGAGGCAATCCAGATCG
>CAKTXU010000223.1 GCA_934630995.1 uncultured Eubacteriales bacterium | reverse complement strand
AAAGCGGCGAAGACACGGAGGACGCAGCTCCGGCGGGGCAGATCGAACGGGAAGCACGGCTGGCCGCGGAGCAGATCGGGGAATTGCTTTCCGGCGGTTATCAGGTATTGACAAAAGGAGGCTACCGAACAATTACATACCGGGATATTTGCATTTTGCTTCGGAAAACAAAGGACTGGGCGGAAATCTTTTTGCAGACGCTTTCGGAATACGGCATACCCTGCTACTGCGAGACGGGCGGCGGCTTTTTGCAGTTTTCAGGTCAGGGCTTCAATACGGACGGAACAAAGGCTATCCGGCCCGTGGACACATCGCAGGCGGCCACCTGGATATCCACCTCGTCCCCGATGGTATACAGCGGCCGACCCCGGCTGTCCACAACGGCGGCGGCGCCGTCAAAGCGCAATCCCTCTTCCGGCAGGCTTTCCAGCCGGATCATACCCTCCACTGTGTTGGGGAGCTCTACATAGACGCCAAAATCCGTTACGGAGGATACCACGCCTCGGAAGGTACGTCCCAGAAAGCCTGCCATATATTCCGCTTTGTAACAGGCTTCGCAGTCCCGTTCGGCGTTCATCGCACGGATTTCACAGGCGGTGGATGCATCGGCGGAGGCGGAGGCGAAGCTTTCATATCGCTCGGTAAGCTTCGCCCGCGGCACACGGCGCAGAGCGTCGGTCAGAATGCGGTGGATAGAGAGATCCGGATACCGGCGGATGGGCGAAGTAAAATGGCAGTAGTCCGGCAGGGCCAGCCCGTAATGGCCCAGCGGATTAGGACTGTACTGCGCCTTGGCCATTGACCGGAGAAGCCGCTCGGATATCAGCCGGGCATAGGGCGTTTCCCGCGCCTCCTCCATCAGCGCCCGCAGAGCTGTTGGAGGCAGCTCCTCGGTTTTCAGCGACGTTTTTAGGCCCAGCGTCCGGGCGGTTTCCATCAAAAGGGCCAGTTTTTCCGCGCTGGGATGCTCGTGCACCCGATAGACAAAGGGCAGCTTTTTCTCCCGCGCATAGGCCGCCACCGCCACATTGGCGGCAATCATAAACTGTTCGATGAGGCTTTCCGCCTCTCCCGACACACGGGGCAGGATAGCGGCGGGCCGGCCCTCCTCATCCAGAAGGAAACGGGCTTCCGTACTGATGAGATCCATCGTGCCGCGCCGTTCTCCGTCGGCGCGGAGCTTATCCGCCAGACGGCGCATATTGGAGAGAGCCTCCGTGACCGGCGCATACTTCTCCCGCACCGCGGCGGTAGCGGTATCCTGAAAAAGGTCGTTCACCTCGCTGTAGACCCCGCGGAGCCTGGAGCGGATTACCGATTTAACCACCCGGCTGCGCCGATAGTTCCAATCCTTATCATAATAGAGAAGGGCCGACATGGCCAGCTTGTCCGTTTCCGGCTGCAGGGAACACAGTCCATTGGAAAGCGCCTCGGGGAGCATGGGGATGACCCGGTCCGCGAAATAAACCGAAGTCCCCCGGTTCATGGCCTCCTTATCCAGCGCCGTATCCCGCCGCACATAATGGGACACATCGGCAATATGGACGCCCAGACACCAGCCGTCACCCTCGTTCTCGAGGGAAACAGCATCGTCTAAATCCTTGGCATCCTCTCCGTCTATGGTCAATATCAATTTGTCCCGAAAGTCCTCCCGGCCCTCCAGCTCCTCTGCTTGGATGCCGCGCCGCTCCAGCTCTTCTGCCTCGGACAGAGCCTCTTCCGGAAAAGCGGTGGGAATGCCGGCACTGTCCACGATCGCGTCGGCGCAAACCCTGGCACTGCCGGCACTGCCGTAGACGGTCACCAGGGACGCCACCGGACGCTCCTCTTTAAAACTCACGGAAAAGCGGACCTTATCCCCCGGCCGCGCATCACCCAGCGTGGATTTGCGCACCTGCAGCGGAAAGCGGATGGCGGCATCCGGCTGGACATAGCTGCGGCCCTCCTCCTTGGGCAGCAGCTGGCCGATGTACAGCCTGCCGCCCTTTTCCTCGATAGCCGTCACCGTACCCTGAGGACCGCGGATATCCGGCGCGCCCAAACGAATGCGGACAATATCGCCGGGCAGGGCATTCAGCAAATTCCGCCCCGCGATGAAGCAATCCTCCCCGCTCTCTTCGAGCCGGGCGAAGGCGAAACCCTTGGAGAGAGACAGTATCCGGCCGCGGACGCCGCCGTTCTCCTCCTGAGACAGGACATATTTCCCCTTTTTATTGCGGACGAGCGTTCCCTCTGTCTCCAGCTTTTTCAGCATCAGCAAAAAGGCCGGCCTCTCCGCCTTTTTCAGACGCAGGGCGGCCATAACCGCATCGGCAGAGGCCGCCTTCCTAGCTCTGCCGAAATACCGCAGAATCCGTCCGCGGAAATACTCGTCGTCTCGATGCTGCATAGGACTTTCCCTCCCCGATTCATGATATTTCCCACAAAAAAGCCCCGCTCACAGGCTGAGCAGGGCTTTTCGGTCATTGTTATTTGGCCAAAAATTTGGTCACCAGCATCCCGACAAACACCAGAACGAAGAAGGTGACGGAAATCACCTTGGTCCATTTGGCTAGACGGGCGTCCCATGTACGGGCCTTTCCCTTCTCCATGAAGGAATCGGCGGCGCCGGAAATGGTGCCCAGATTCGCCTGACGACCTTCCTGCAACAGCACGACGGCGATGATAAGCAGAGAAAACCCAATCAAAACAATGCCGATAAGAATCTCCCAGATAGACATGGTTGTCCCTCCACATAGTATTGCATGCTAACGTTTTTCTATTCTACCACACCGCGGCTCAAAATGCAAGAAATTGTTTCCTGACAGCATTATTGAATGGCGATGAGCATCACATCGCTGCCGGGAATCGTGGAAATGCTGACTCCAGACTGAGGAATTGACACCCCGGATTTTCTTTTCAGCGCCGCCAGGCTGGACTGATAAGCGCGCAAAAAAGCGTTGCTGTCCCCCGTCACCCGACAGAACATATGCGTTAGCCCGCTGTCCCTTGCCGTCCGGATTCCCGCCGCCACCGCATCCACGTCAAAGGCGCTCCACACCAGCTTGTTTTTGACAAAATAGTTTTGAACGGTAGCTGTTGCCGTGGGCACGGGATAGCTGACCGGGTACCCGTCCGCCGCCTCCTGGACGATGCGGTGATCGGCGGAAATGGCGGCCGTGGTCAAATTGAAATACTGGTAATGCAGGCCGTCCGGAAAATTTGGCGCGTCGTTCCAGGTGGCATCCACTTGATACCACTGTCCCTCCAGCTGCACCATATTCCACGCATGCGCCTCTCCGTTACCCGTCCCCCGCACAATCAGGCAGGGAATGCCGGCCAGATACAGCAAACGCTGGAGGGTGCGAGCGTAGCCCTCACATACAGCCTTTCCCTCCACCAGGGTGCCGTACAGGCTGCGTATATGCGCGCCCGCATTTAAGTCGTAGGTCACCCGCTTTATCAAGCGATCATGGAGAATCCGTTCTCGTTCAAAAGCGGACATGCTGCCTGTGACACCCTCCAGCAAGCTGGCCAGCTCCGCATCCACCTGCCGTTTCTTAATGGCAATCTGTGTCTTATCGCCGCCGAAATAATAGGAGAGCATGATGCTCAAAACGGCCGGATCCCCCTGGTAGGCGGTATATCCGAATCGGTTTTCGCGCCAGAAATGCTGCGGGTAGTCATCGGCATAATATTGAAATACGCGCTGACACTGCTGCGCGTTCAGCCTCAAATCATAAACCTCGACCTCCGTCTCCACCCCGTCCACCGCCGCTGCCAGACGGCGGTACAACTCCAACATGCTTTTATCCCCATCCGCGGTCAGCTGCCGATAGCCGTAATACTGCTCAGGCGAAACCGGGGTCAGGCTTTGCTGAACCGGCTTGTCCTCCGGCGGAAGAGCGGCGGTGGTGGTGGTTCCGGACGAGGGCTTCGTGACGCTGGGCCGGGTTACCACAGAAACCTCCACCGCCGTTGTCGTCGTGGCAGCGACAGGGCTACGGGTAGTCGTGGCTATCTGCGTCACATTCACCTCAGAGCCAGCGGTTACGCTGCCGACAGACGCCGTCGTGCCGGGGACCTCGCCGGTGGCACCGCCTGAGGGCTCGGTAGGCGCCGTCGTCGGGCCGGCGGAGTCCGATCCGACAGTTCCGGACGGCGTCGAGCCGGTCCCCCACGACGAAAAGGAGGTGTCCGCTTCGGAATCCGGGGCCGCAGGCGGTTTTCCGCCGCAGCCGCCAAGCAGGCTGCACAGGAATAAAAGAGCCGCCAGCCATGCGGCAATCAACCGGCGCATAGCAATTCCTCA
>CAKTXU010000222.1 GCA_934630995.1 uncultured Eubacteriales bacterium | reverse complement strand
CGAAGCTTCAGCCCATCGAAGGTGGTTTCGGGATGCTCATAGAACAGCCACATGCCCTTGGCTGCGTCCATGGCCGATCCGCCGCCCAGAGCGATGATCACATCGGGCTGGAATTGGCGCATGACCTCGACGCCCCGGATAATGGTATCCACATCCGGATCGGGTTCGACGTCGGAGTAAATCTCGCTGTGGCAGTATTGCTCCCTCTTGCGCAGATAATAGAGGATTTTATCCACGTAGCCCAGCTTGACCATGGTGGGGTCGGTGACGATAAAAGCGCGGGAGATGTCCTCCATCTTTTCCAGATACTGAATGGAGTCGTTTTCAAAGTAGATTTTCGGAGGCACCTTGAACCACTGCATATTGACTCTCCTCTTCGCCAGGCGCTTTTTGTTGATCAGGTTGACGGAAGACACATTGGAGTTGGTGGAATTGTGTCCATAACTGCCGCAGCCCAGGGTGAGGGAGGGGGTATTGGTATTATAGATGTCGCCGATGGCGCCCTGTGAGGAGGGAGAGTTGGCGATGACGCGGCCAACATGCATGACCTCGCCGTATCGGCGGATCAGATCGTCGTCAGAGGAGTGGATGACCGCGGAGTGGCCCAAACCGCCCATGTTGAGCATCTCCTGCGCACGCTGAAAGCCTTCCTCATGGGAATTCACCACATAGTAGGCCAGCACGGGGGAGAGCTTCTCACGGGACAGGGGGTATTCGGGACCCACAGCCTTCAGAGGGGCAATGAGGATTTTGGTATCCTCGGGAACGGTTACGCCGGCCTGGGCGGCGATCCAGACGGGCCGCTTACCCACCACGTCGGCGTTGACGGATTGCTTCACCGGGTCGATAACATAGTTGGAAACCTTTTCGGTTTCCTCCTTGTTCAGAAAATAGCAGCCGTTCTCTTTCATGTATTTCTCAAAAGGCGCGGCGATTTCCTTATCCACGATGACTGCCTGCTCGGAGGCACAGATCATGCCGTTATCAAAGGTCTTGGACAGCATCAGATCGGTGCAGGCCCGTTCCAGCTTGGCGGTTTTTTCGATGTAGCAGGGTACATTGCCGGGGCCGACGCCCAGAGCGGGCTTGCCGCAGCTGTAAGCGGACTTGACCATACCGGGGCCGCCGGTCGCCAGAATCAGCGCCACACCGGGATGATTCATCAGTTCCTGGGTTGCATGAATGGAAGGAAACTCGATCCACTGAATGCAGTTTGCGGGTGCTCCGGCGGCCACAGCGGCCTCCAGCAAAACTCTGGCGGCCTCCACCGAGCATTTCTGCGCGCTGGGATGGAAGCCGAAGATGATGGGATTACGCGCTTTGGCGCAAATCAGGGATTTAAACATGGTGGTGGAGGTGGGATTGGTGACGGGGGTTACGCCGGCCACGACGCCGACCGGCTCCGCAACCTCCACATAGCCTTCCATCTCGTTTTCCTCAATGACACCTACGCTTTTCTGATATTTGATAGAGTGCCAGATATACTCGGTGGCGAAGAGGTTCTTAATGATTTTGTCCTCATAGACGCCGCGACCTGTCTCCTCATAGGCGAGCTTGGCCAGACGGATGTGATTGTCGTTGCCGGCAATGGCCATGGCATGGACAACTTTATCCACCTGTTCCTGATCCATTTTCATGTACTCGTCAAGAGCCCTCTGCGCCTTGACAACCAGATCGTCGATCATTTTCTTGACATCGATTTCCTGGCCGGCGGTTTTCTCCGCAGGTTTGGTTGTAGCCATGTTATAAACCTCCTGTAAATGTTGGTTGAGCTGCATGTTTGAGGCACTGGTAACAGTATACCGTAAGGAAGAGAGTTCGTCAATCGCCATGTCGTTAAAACATTAACAATCAAATGGCGGCGGTTATAGTCAATATGTTAATAAAGTAACAATATAGTTTATATATAATAAATAGGAATTAATATTATGTATGAATGGGAGAAGAAAAAAGAGATGATTGGACAGAATTTCCAGAAAATATGATATATTTCGATTTAATTTTGCCATAAAAAAGATGGGATTCAGTCGACATTATGAAAAAAACAGAAAATGTTGGAGGGGTTCTCCCCATTTTTTAACACATTGAATAATTTTTTGAAAAAAAGTGTTGACATTTCTCTTAGGATCGTTTACACTGATGTAGTATTCGGAATTGCCAATGGTATCCGACTATCAGATGTGTCTTTGAGGTGATACCTGTGAGCTCCCTCCGTGACCGGGACGAGATAGCTGAGAAGGACGACGAAGCGTTGGCCCTATTGGCTCAGAACGGTTGCGAGGATGCTTCCGGTTTACTGATGGCCCGTTGTGCGCCGATGATTCAGCAGCAGGCTCTCCGCTTGCGAAGCGCCTGGCTGGATGCGGAGGATTTGGCGCAGGAAGGGTTTCTAGGGCTGCTGGCTGCAATCCGTACCTATCGTCAAGAGGGCGGCGCCTCTTTCCGTACTTATGCTTCCATATGCATCCGCCGGCGGATGCTGACCGTTCTCCGCGGAGCGGGGGAAGTCCGGAAGATTCCGCAGGCGGAATGGGAGGAGTTGTCCGAAGGGGAGGAATCGGTTCCCTCCTTTGTGGCTGGACAAGCCGATCCCGCACAGCTGGTTGTGCAGCGTGAGGATGTCGTAAGACTCCGGTCCCGGCTGCAGGAGATTTTGACGGATCTTGAATACGAGGTGCTGATGCTTTATCTCGGCGCATATACCTATGAGGAGATAGCGCAGAGGTTGCAGCTCAGCACAAAAGCGGTGGATAACGCCTTGCAGCGGGTTCGCCGGAAGCTGTCCTCCGCCTCTCTGGTGGAGGGTGGATAAAATTGGTCTGGAGTGGCGCAGCGCGCCGTTCAGAATAAATGCCCGGGTAGCTTAAGAAGAGCGTTGGTTTTCAAAGGTGTCGGTCCAAATCCGTCGCGGGGCAAAATTATTTATCTAAAGCGAGGTAACATCAATGTACGAAGACAAAACTCTGGTATGCAAAGAATGTGGCGCGGAATTCGTGTTCACCGCTGGTGAGCAGGAGTTCTATGCGGAAAAAGGCTTTGTCAATGAGCCGCAGCGCTGCAAGGCCTGCCGCGACGCCCGCAAGAATGCCGCGAAGCCGGATCGTGAGATGCACACGGCTATTTGCGCCAACTGCGGGAAAGAAGCCAAGGTTCCTTTCAAGCCTCGTGAGGACCGTCCTGTGTATTGCAGCGAGTGCTTCGCCAGCATGAGAGGCGAAAACTAATTTTAGTTTTCAGAGAGCGGCCTGTTCGAGGGACCAGGCCGCTTTTCCTATGGAAATAAAAAACCGCCTGCCGGTCAGAACGCTTGTTGACGACTTTTTCCGGCAGGTGGTATATCCTGTATGGCCGCGACTGTATTATCCAAGTAACGGGAGGTATAACAGAGTGAAATTTGTGCTGGCGCCGGATTCCTTTAAAGAATGTATGACCGCCCCGGAAGCAGTCGAGGCCATGGCAGCGGGAATATATCGGGTGTATCCTGACGCCCAGTGCGTCGGGCTGCCTATGGCGGACGGCGGAGAGGGAACAATGGACTGTTTGGTCCGCTCCACCCAGGGCCGCGTGGTGGAATGCCGGGTGACGGGGCCGATGGGCGAACCGGTTACGGCCGCTTACGGGGTCCTGGAGGACGAGAAAACCGTTGTGATTGAAGTAGCCTGCTGCTGCGGGCTTTCCCTGATAGCCGGCGAGAAACGGGAGCCCGCTGTCACGACCTCCTATGGTGTGGGGGAGTTGATCCGTCGGGCGCTGGATGACGGCTGGCGCCGTTTTATTGTGGGACTGGGAGGCAGCGGCACGAATGACGGTGGGGCAGGGATGCTCAGCGCCCTGGGAGTCCGCTTTATGGATGTCAAAGGTGGAATCCTGCCGCCCGGCGGCGGTGCGTTAGAACGGCTGGCGGTGGCGGATTTCAGCGGATTGGACTCCCGGCTGGCGGAGGCCGCGTTTGAGATTGCCAGCGACGTGAGCAATCCACTGACGGGGGAGACCGGCGCCTCCCGCGTATTTGGCCCTCAGAAGGGTGCTTCACCAGAGAAAGCGCTGTGGCTGGATAACTGCCTGAAACGATATGCGGACGTGTTGCATAGACAGGGCTGGGACGTGGAGAGCGTTCCCGGCGCGGGGGCGGCCGGAGGGCTGGGCGCCGCTTTCCTTTTGCTGGGCGGTAAGATGACCCGGGGGGTTGAGCTGGTGCTGACATACACGGGCTATGAGAAAAAGCTGAAGGGCGCGGATATCGTTTTTACCGGAGAGGGGAGTGTGGACGATCAGACACTGTACGGCAAGACTCCCTGC
>CAKTXU010000221.1 GCA_934630995.1 uncultured Eubacteriales bacterium | reverse complement strand
GCTGGGGATTGAACCGCCCGCCGTCTGGGACGACCTGTACGACGTGGCGGAGGTGCTTCAGCGCAGCAACATGGAGGTGGGCTTGCCCTATGTGGCGATGGATGCCTACTCGGTGGTGTCCCAAGGCATGGGGACGCAGAGCATTTTCCCCACCCTGCTGGCCCAAAGAGGGCTGAGCCTGTATAACGACACGCTCACCGCCACCGCGCTGGACACCCCGGAGGCCTATGAGGTCTTTAAAAAGTGGACTGATTTCTACACAAAGTATAGTTTTCCGCTGTTCAAGGACGATTACAACCGGTTCCGCACCGGCCAGATGCCTCTGGTCATCGCCAGCTATACCTTTTACAGCCAGCTTTATGTGGCGGCGCCGGAGATCCGGAATCAGTGGAAAATGCTGCCCATCCCCGCCACCAAGCGGGAGGACGGCACCCTGGACCGTTCGGTGACCGCCTCCGGCACCTCCTGCGTGATGCTGTCCACCGCAGGGGACAAGGAGGACTGCTGGTCTTTCCTGAGGTGGTGGGCCGGCGCGGGCACCCAGAGCCGGTACGGCGGGGAGATCGAAAATGTCCTGGGCGCGGCGGGCCGGTACAACCCGGCCAGTACCGAGGCGCTCTCGCAGATGGCCTGGTCGGGCAAGGAGCTCCAGCTGCTGCTGGAGCAGCAGCAGAACCTGGTGGAAATTCCCGAGCTGCCCGGCGGCTATTACACCTCGCGCAATGTGGACAACGCCTTCCGGCGGGTTTTCTTCCACAATGAAAACCCCCGGGAAGCTCTGAATTACTGGAACCGGCAGATAAACGCCGAAATCCGGCGGAAGCGCAAGGAATTCGGCCTGGAGGAGGGAGCGCAGCCGTGAGAGCTTTGCAACGACGGGCCGTCCCGCGGGAAGCGGGGCTGGGGCACCGCATCCGCAGGAACTGGCAGAACTATGTGCTGATGCTCCCCTATTTCGCGCTCTTTTTCCTCTTCACCCTGCTGCCGGTGCTGATTTCCATCGTCCTGAGCTTTACCAACTACAACCTCCTCACCGCCCCGGATTTTGCGGGGTGGGACAACTTCATCCGGATGCTGCTGGACGACGACATCTTTCTCATCGCCGTGAAGAACACCCTGATATTCGCCCTGGTGACGGGGCCCGTCAGCTATCTGCTCTGCTTTTTCTTCGCCTGGCTGATCAACGATCTGCGCCCCGGCCTGCGGGCCGTGGTGACCACCCTGTTCTACGCGCCGGTGCTGTCGGGGCAGGCCTATACCGTGTGGCGGTTCATCTTCAGCTCCGACTCCTACGGCATTCTCAACGGCATCCTGATGCGGCTCGGCTTTCTCAAGGAGCCGGTGGGCTGGCTGACCGATTCCACTTATATCCTGGGTATCGTCATCGCCGTGCAGCTATGGCTGTCCCTGGGCACCGGCTTCCTGGCCTTCATCGCCGGATTGCAGAGCGTGGACCGCAGCCTGTACGAGGCCGGGGTTATCGACGGGGTGCGCAACCGCTTCCAGGAGGTATGGTACATCACCCTGCCTACCATGAAGCCCCAGCTCCTTTTCGGCGCGGTAATGCAGATCGTCACCTCCTTCTCGGTGGCCGACGTATCCATCCAGCTGGCTGGCTTTCCCAGCTCGGAATACAGCGCCGAAACCATCGTCACCCACATCATGGATTACGGTATGGTCCGGTATGAGATGGGCTATGCCTGCGCGCTGGCGGCGGTGCTGTTTCTGGCCATGCTGCTGGCCAACAAGCTGGTCACTGCGGCCCTGAACCGCGTCGGCCGTTAGATTCGTTAGAAGCAATCCCGCTCTTTATCGCTGGTTCCGGCTTGTCCGGAGATGCCGGCACAGCCGAAAAGGAAAGGCGTGATGACCAATGAAAGGGAATGCTCTGGCTCCCGTCCTGCCGCGCCGGCGGAAACGGACGCGGATACGGGGCGGTTTCGCCGCCAAGAGGTTCGCCCGCTCCACGGGCGGAAACATCTTCTTCGCCCTGCTGCTGGCGGTCACGGGTGCCTTCCTGGCCCTGCCTCTGGTGTATGCGGCCATGTCGGCGTTCAAGCCCTTTGACGAAATCTTTATTTTTCCGCCCCGTCTCTTCGTGGTGAACCCCACCTGGGACAATTTCAGCGATTTGATGGCCCTGTGCGCCAATTCCTGGGTGCCCTTCAGCAAGTATCTGTTCAACTCGCTGTTCGTCACCCTGGCGGCCACGGCGGCCCATGTGATCCTCTCCTCGGCCTGTGCCTATCCGTTGGCCAAAAACGAATTTCCAGGCAAGGACATCCTCTTCAAAATCGTCGTGGTCGCCCTGATGTTCGTGCCCCAGGTGACCTTCCTTCCCCAGTATCTGATCATCGCCAAGCTGGGGATGGTGGACACCTACTGGGCCATGGTGCTGCCCCCCATCGGCGCGGCGCTGGGCGTATACCTGATGAAGCAGTTCATGGAGCAGAGTCCCACCGCCATCCTGGAGGCGGCGCGGATCGACGGCTGCAGCGAGTTCCGGATTTTCCGGACCATCGTCATGCCCAACGTCAAGCCGGCCTGGCTGACCCTGGTGATATTCACCTTCCAGTCGGTCTGGAACAACACCGCCTCCCAGAGCTTTGTGTTCCGCGAGGATCTGCGCACCCTGCCCACGATGATTCAGCAGATTGCCACCGGCTCCACCATCGCCCGGGCGGGGGTGGGCGCGGCGGCGGCCCTCTTTCTGATGCTGCCGCCCATCCTGCTGTTCATCGTGCTGCAGAGCAAGGTGGTGGAAACCATGTCCTTTGCGGCCATCAAGGAATGAGCGCGTGGAACAGGGCGAGTATTGCCGGAAAGGCGGGAAGGAATTGATGACATTGCGTGGCTTCATACGATGCGCGGCGGGCATGCTGGCGGCGGTGCTGGCCCTGTCTCCGACCGCTTCGGCCGGGGAGCTGCCCTACGCCTCCTATACCTATAACGCCTGGGATGAATCGGTGCCCTCCCCGGCGGGCTATGAGCCCGCCGGGGTATATACCGGCGAGGATTTGGGCGCCGGGATGCTCAAGGCCCCCTCGGATCTCTATGTGGATGAGGAGGGGAACGTGTATCTCTCCGACACAGGCAACAACCGGGTGCTGGTTCTGGGAGAGGACTTCACCCTGCGGCGGACGGTGGACACGGTGCTCCAGGACGGGGAGGAGCGGGCGCTCCAATCCCCCGCCGGGGTGTTCGTCGATAAGCAGGGCCTTCTGTATATCTGCGAAAGCGGCGGCGGCCGGGTCGTGGCCGTGGATGGGGAGAACCGGGTGCGGGCGGTTTTCGGCCGCCCGGAATCGGAGCTGATTCCGGAGAATCTGGATTTCGTGCCCTCCAAGGTCCTGGTCAACCGCCTGGGTATGGTTTTCGTCATCGTGGACGGCTTTTACATGGGAGCCATCACCTACGACAAGGACGGGAGCTTCAAAGGCTTTTACGGAAGCAATCAGGTGGAGGTGACGCTGGAGGTGCTGGTCAGCTCCTTCTGGAAGGGCCTCTTCTCCCAGGAGCAGAAGGACAAGATGGCCCGGTACGTCCCCATCCAGTACACCAATTTTGATCTGGACGCGGAGGGCTTCATCTACACCTGCACCCAGACCACCAAGACCTCCCTGGATGAAATCAAGAAGCTCAACTCCCAGGGAAAGAACGTGCTTCCCGTCCCCGAGCGGAATACCGGGGTCAAGGGGGATTACGGGGATCTGGAGAAGGGCTGGCTCAACGCCAAGAGGGTGGATTCCCAGTTTGTGGACATCTGTGTGGACGCCGCGGGCTTCATCCACGCCCTGGATTACACCCGGGGACGGATTTTCCAGTATGATCAGGAATCCCGGCTGCTCCAGGTGTTCGGTGCCTCCGGGTCCCAGGAGGGGACCTTCAAGACGCCGGTGGCCATCGACAGCCTGGGGGACAACCTGCTGGTGCTGGATTCCACCAAGTGCCAGGTAACGGTGTTCCGGCCCACCGCCTTCGGCGCCCTGGTCAAGGAGGCGGTCCTGCTCTACAATGACGGGCGCTACGGCGAAGCCCGGGAGCTGTGGAACCAGGTGCTACAGGACAACGTCAACTATGAAATCGCCTATGACGGCATCGGCAAGGCCCAGTTCGAGGAGGGGGAATACGCCGCGGCCATGGCGTCCTTCCGGATCGCCTATAACCGGGACAATTACTCCAAGGCCTTCAAGGAATCCCGCTCCGCCTTTATCCGGAGCGCTTTCCCGTGGCTGGCCGGCGGACTGGCGGTGCTGATAGCCGGGATTTGGGTGCTGGTGCGGATCCGCCGCCGGCGTCCGGCAACGGCGGAAGGTC
>CAKTXU010000220.1 GCA_934630995.1 uncultured Eubacteriales bacterium | reverse complement strand
CCTGAAGACGGCGGGCGGCTACATCCTGGTGGCGGAATCCGGCGGCAACCGGTTCCGGCTGGAGACGCGGTCGGAAACCCTGCTGGACGTACCCTCCAGTAACCAGAAGACCGAGAACGGCAAGACCTTCCAGGTCCTCGATATCGCTCTGACGGGTAAAATCGTCACCGCCGCGGTGGATGCCAAGGGCAATGTGGCGCTGGTCACCGGCTCTTCCCAGAGCCATATGTCCGAGGTGGCGGTTTATGACAAGCACGGCAAACGGAAATATTCCCGCCAGAACGCCGAAATCATCGCCGTGGACGTCGCTTTCAGCCCGGACGGCAAGCATCTGGCCTTGGCGGGAATCGCCGCCTCCGACGGCGCGGTGAAATCCAGCGTCCAGATATTCGATATGTCCAGCACCAGCAGCGCTCCGGTCAAGGAATACGGCGATGTCGACGTGATGCTCATCGGGGTGGAATATTTTCCCGGGGGCACAGTGGTCGCCGTGGGTGACACGGCCGCCTGGATAATGAACCCGGCCGGCGCCCTATTTGAAAAGCATACCTATGAGGAAGACGAGCTCATCGG
This sequence comes from uncultured Eubacteriales bacterium, assembly GCA_934630995.1. Lineage (GTDB taxonomy): Bacteria > Bacillota > Clostridia > Oscillospirales > Acutalibacteraceae > CAKTXU01. The sequence goes on along the minus strand of CAKTXU010000220.1, from coordinate 3,751 downwards.
CTATACGGTGGGGGAAACCTCCGCCGGTCTGGTTCTGCGCCGTTACGGCAGCACCGACGGCGGCCGTCTTCTGGTTCTCAATCCCACAGGCGATGTGGCCTATGAGGAGGCGTTCCAGGGGGCGTACCGCCATGTGGCCCCTGCGAAAGACGGCTTCTGGCTCCTGACGGGTGACAGTCTGAAACGCGCCGGGGTCAAGGGATTTGAAAAAACCGCTCAGGTCCCCGGAGACGGGAGGCTTGTCTGCGCGCTGGGAGATAAGGCCGTGGTGATGGGCCTGACCACTCTGACGCTGTATGATCCCTGATACGAACAGCCTGCCGCTCCGCCGGCCATGCATTGACACTTGTGGACTGTCTTGAAAGGAGACGCCTGTCGTGAGCTTTTTGCTGGATCTGCTCTGCGCCGCTCTGATGATACTGCTCATCGTGGTGGTAGGCCGCCGCCCTGTATCCTCCGCCCTGCTGACCATGGCCAGCCTGCTGGCGGCTCTGCCCGCCGCGTTTTTCCTCAGCCTGGCCGTTTCGCTGCCCGCCGCGGATGTTCTGGCGGCTCCCCTGGTGGAAAAGCAGGCCGCCAACGATTTGGCGGATCTCTTCTCCGCCCCCTATCTGGAAACCGGGAGGGAAACGGTGGCGGACCTGGATTTCACCCAGCTGTTGGAGTCAAGGCCGGAGGCCTTCCTGAACCGGGTGGAAAAATACGACGCGGATATCGAGGAGGTGGACGCCGCCTACCGCGAGGGAGGCTCCGCCGCCCTGCTGCAGGCCGTCACCCGTGGATATTGCCGGGCGCTGTCCCGGGCCGCCGTCTTTCTGGCGGCGTATCTTCTGCTGGCTTTTTTGTTCCGCTTCATCTGCCGACGCATTGAAAACAATCTGCCCCCTCCGCCCAAGCAGAGGCTTTCCCGGCGGATTGGCTCCTTCGCGGCGGCGGCTGTCTGCGCCGTGACGGCGGTGATGGCTCTGGGCGTCGTTTTGGAGGCGGCGATTCCCTATTTGGAACACGGATCGGTCATTTTCTCCACGAACGCCCTGCGCGGCTCGGTGATTTATGAATATCTTAATAGAATCAATCCTTTCGTGCAGTTGTACAAATAATCCGGATGTGGTATGATAATTAAATAACAGGAAAATATCCGGACGTATTCTCATAAGAAAAAATGGATCCCTGTTTCGCATGACCGGAAAAATACCGGCCGGGTGAACCGGCGGAGGAGGCAGGAACATGGCATATATTCTGGACGGCGCGGTCATACTAATTTTTATTCTGGCCATCTTTATCGGGTATAAGCGCGGCTTCGTCAAGGCGGCCATCCGTCTGGTGGGCTGTATTCTGGCGGCAATCATCGCCGGTGTGCTCAGCCCGGTCATCGCGGGGGGGATTTTTGATACCTTCGCCAGCGACAAGCTCCAGCAGACCATTTCCTCCGGTATGACCACCACCGACGCCTCCTCGGCGGCAGAGGGAATCGGGAAGGCGCTGGAGAGCCTGCCCGCTCCGGTGCTCAACGCTCTGGAGGCCTGCGGCCTCTCCTCCCCGGCGCAGATTGTGGAAAACGTCAAGGATTCTCTGAACGGCACGGTGGACGCCCTGTCTGAAACGGTGGTGACAAAGGTGCTTCGGCCGGTGGCGGTGGCGCTGCTGCAGACTCTATGCTTTTTTATCCTGTTTATCCTTCTGATGATAGTCGTCGGCATCCTGGCGGGCCTCATCAACAAGGTGTTCAAGCTCCCGCTGCTTCAACAGATGAACGGCGGGCTGGGCGCCGTGGTGGGCGCGGCAGAGGGCCTGGTCCTGCTTTTTGTGGCCGTGACGGTGGTGCAGCTGGCGGCGGCCTCCTCGGGAGCGGACGCCTTTATCAGCCAGAAGGACATCGACGATTCCTTTGTGGTCAGCCGGATGGCGGAGTTCAACCCTCTGACCGGCCCTATTCAGGTGATGCTGGATAAGCTGCCCGTCTAATGATTGGGCAAAGTTTGGGGGGTCCTGTATTGTTTTCAGGCGGGCGGTGGTCCGCCTGCGTCCTCCGCCTTGCGCACAGCCCAAATTCTGGCAGCAAAGCATGGTTTACTATTTTTATAAGTCACCAGTCCCCCTGAGGAGTGGGGTTTGAGGAATGTAAAAGCTGCCGTTTCCGGCTGATGCGGGGTCCGGACGGCGTGGGAAGGCAAGGTTCGACAATGAAGCTGTTTAATGTGGAACTGAAAATGACGGTGCCCAACGCCCTGTCGATATTTCGACTGCTTTTGCTGCCGGTGTTTGTTATCCTGTTTTTCAGCGGCGATGAGGGGCACCCTCATCTGCTGTATTGGGCTTTCGGCGTGCTGGTTCTGTCGGGGCTGACCGATTCCCTGGATGGAATCATCGCCCGCAGGTGCAACCAAATCTCCGATTTGGGCAAGCTGCTGGATCCCCTTGCGGACAAGATCACCCAGGTAGTGGTGGTCGTCTGCTTGGCCATCCGCTTCGGCGGCGCGCTGATCCCCCTGGTGGTCATCTGCTTTCTCAAGGAGCTGGGCCAGGCCGTGGGCGGCCTGTTCCTGCTGAAAAAGGGGGAACAGGTCCACGGGGCCAAGTGGTACGGCAAGGTGTCCACCTTTGTGTTTTACGGCGTGATGGCCGTCATCGTGCTGCTGCCCGATATGCCCGGCTGGGTGCGGGCGCTGTTGGTAGGCGTGGTCATCCTGCTGATGCTGTTCGCTTTCTTCAATTATCTGTGTATGTTTATCGGAATCAAAAAGACGATGCCCGCGGCCGCCTCGAAGGGGAGCGAAATCGATGAGAGCTCCTCCCTTTCGGACAAGACCTGACCGCGGACGGAATTTGATGGCTTTGCGCCCCTGATCGTCCGAACCCGGCCGGTAAAGGCATAAAGCTGGAAAGGCATGGAAAGTAGCATGGTGTGTTCACGCTGTAAAAAACGTCCGGCCGTGGTGTTTATCACCCGTATGGAGGGGGATAAGACAGTCAACGACGGCCTTTGTCTGACCTGCGCCAAGGAGCTCGGCATCAAGCCGGTAGGGGATTTGCTGGACAAGTTCGGCATCACCGACGACGATATGGAGCAGATGGATCAGCAGCTGGGAGAGCTGATGAACAGCGCGGAAGGGGACGGCGACGGGGATTTCGAGCCAGGCGGCGCCGCCACCTTCCCCTTCCTGCAGAATCTGTTCGGTGTAACCGGTCCCCAAGAGGGCGGTGCGACCGCCCCGCCGCAGAAGGAACAGGACAAGGCGGAGAGGGAGCAGCGGAAAAAGGAAAAGAAACGGAAATATCTGAATCTCTACTGCACCGATTTGACCCGCCGCGCCCGGGAGGGGAAAATCGACCGGATCATCGGCCGGGAACGGGAGATTTACCGGGTGTTGCAAATTCTTTCCCGCCGCACCAAGAACAACCCCTGCCTCATCGGTGAGCCGGGGGTGGGAAAGACCGCCATCGCGGAGGGGCTTGCCCTGCGGATCGCGGCCGGCAATGTGCCGCCCCGGATGCTGGACAAGGAGATCCATCTGCTGGATTTGACCGCTTTGGTGGCGGGAACCCAGTTCCGCGGCCAGTTTGAAAGCCGGATCAAGGGACTGGTGGATGAGGTCAAGGGCGAGGGCAATATTATCCTCTTCATCGATGAGGTGCACAATCTCGTAGGGACGGGGGACGCCGAGGGCAGCATGTCCGCCGCCAATATCCTCAAGCCCGCGTTGTCCCGCGGGGAGATCCAGGTCATCGGCGCCACCACCTTCAACGAATA
>CAKTXU010000219.1 GCA_934630995.1 uncultured Eubacteriales bacterium | reverse complement strand
ATACAGATCGGTCGGGGTCATGAAGGACATCGATATCTTGTTGAGCAGGGGACTGATGATGATGTAGCAGATGCTCAGGATGAAAACGAAACGGAACAGACTCAGAAGCAGCTGCGCGATATGGCGGCGGGTAAGCATCCGCCCCGCCGTGCGGCGTACGCGCTCATTCACGATAAAACACCTTCCTCGAAATCAGGGCGAAGGTCACGCCCAGCACCGCAAAAATCATCACAAAATACACCCAGGCCGACGCTGACGCGACGCCGAAATTCCGAAGGCCGGTCAGGTCGTTCCAGATGGAGCGGATCAGCGGGTTGTTGATGTTGGTGAAGGAGTCGATGACGCTGTACACGACGTTGAGCAGGATATACGGGCCGCACATGGGGAAGGTGATTTTCCAGAAATTCACCCAGGCCGTCGCCCCCTCGATGTTCGAGGATTCATAAATCGAGGGCGAAATGGTGTTCAGGCCGCCCAGGAATATAATGATCTGAATGCCGGCCTTGGATACGATGCCGCTGATATTGGAGGTCGCGGCGGCCACAAACTGAGTGATTTCGCCGGGCAGGCTCCCGGCAAACAGCGTATTGACAAAGGCCAGCGCTGAATCGGTGGCCTCCATCGTCCCTGCGTTGGCGGCCGGATCCCGGCTGAGCACCATATGGATAATCGAATCGGAGTCAATGACCGCGAACACCCCCGCCGACACGATAACCGGCAGGAAGAATACGGCCCGGGCCAGCGTGCGCCCATGGAAAGGCTTATGCAGAATCAGCGCCGAGAAAAAGCTGAAGGGTACTACAATCAGCGTGTCGCGGATGGTCATCTGGAACGACTCCACCAGCTTTGCGCGGAAGGTTGTATTGACCAACAGGATGTACCGATAGTTCTCCAGCCCCTTGGGCACCAGCACATAACCGCTCTCGACGATCTGCACGTCGTGGAAGCTGTACACGACGGACTGGATAATCGGGATGCCCACGAAAAGCAGGAAGCCTATCAGAAAAGGCGCGATGAACACATAGCCCACCCGGTCCCGCCGGACCATCAGGTCATGCCGTACCGGTTTTGTCTTGCCGCTCATCCGCTCACCTCCCCTGTATCTGGGTATAGCTCCGGGCTTCCACCCGGACGCCTTCCGGCAGCTCCGCCGCCTCGTCGTTATAATTGACCACCAGGGTGATACCATTGTCCCACGTCACCCGCACCACGCCGCCGACCGCCGCATAGCCGGTCATGCGGCTTCCGTATACCGGCGCGAGGGCCTCCGCCACCTGGTTGGCGATACGGCAGGTCTGCGCCATCCGTCCCTCCGCGCTCACCGCGCCGAAGGTATCGTAGGCCGTGTCCTTGAGCAGGACGTTGTCCGCAGCCATCATCGCGGCGTAGGGCGCCGATCCGGTTTCGATGCATTTGAGGGTGTACAGCTCCGCGTCGGTCGCCCTGTTGAGCGAGGTGGCGGCATACCGTACGCTGCCGGAGAGCACCGCCTGCACGAAGGGCACCGTCTGCCGGATGAGAGGGTGGGCGTTGGCCTGCATCGGCAGGCCGTATATGATATCCGCATAGTCCAGCACGTAGGCGTTGGCGCCGCCGGCCATCAGATGAAGCCCCGCCTCACGCAGCGTCTTCAGCGTATTGACTGCGGAGTCGGCGGCGGCATTGCGGGAAACATACCGCCCCTCTGCAAAGTCTCCCGACAATTCGCTGCCGATATAAGGCAGCGACACGCCGGTCAGCCCCTGTTCCCCGGCCTTCAGCGCAAAGTCCTCCGCCATGGCGAGCATCTTTGAGGGGCTGACTACATAGCCGAACAGCCGCTCGGGATCAGCCGTGAAGTTGGCGGCGCTGAAGGTGGGTTTATACGCCTTTTCACTGACCACCGTGCGGGCCGCGTCGCGGGACGAACGAAAGCCGTCAAAGGCCGCATCGCGATAAACATATTGAAAATCCGTGTCGGGAAACAGTTCTACTCCGTGTTCTGCGCAGCTGTTCAGCAGCGCGGCAAACCCTTTCTTCCCGCCCAGCAGTCCCTCCGCCTGAAGCAGCGAGGCCGGTCCGGATTTGACGCCGCCCTTCTGCCAGCCGGTATATTGAATCATCAGACGGCTGTCCGGCAGCGCTTCGGCGAGCTGTGCGATGAGCGACTGCGCCTGCGTGAAGGTTGTCAACGCGCGGAGCTTTTCCCGCGGAATGCCGAGGAAGGGCTCAATGTCGTCGATGGCACCCAACAGCCGTATCACGGCGGGCACCGTCGTGTCCTCCAGGGCGGTCAGCCGGCCCGCGGCGGTGAGCTGGTCACGATAGGCGGCGGCGATATCCAGGAAGCTCCGGCATTCTGCCGGGAAGGTGTAGACGATTTCGATGTTGCTGAGATCCGCGTTGTCCGGATAGCTACGCACCGTATCGGTATCCGTGGCCAGCAGCTTGGTGGTCGCGTAGTCGAGGGTCTTGAACCGGAAGCCCGCCGTGCCGATGGGTTTATCGGCTGTGTGCGGGGTGACAAGCAGGCTCGCCCCAGCAGCACCCTCCGTCACCTCGGCCATAAAGCCGCCGTCCGCGTTCATCAGGCCGTACAGCGGAAAATAGAGGGCTTCCTTCGCCTATGTGCGGGAGGGGCGGTAAAGCGTATAATTCTCGCCGTATACCGGCTCCTCATAATCCGGAACGGCGGAGGACACCGTCTGCCCCAAATCGATCAGGGCACCCTCACCGTCCGGCAGCACAATGGTCGTGGACGAAGCGCCGTCCGCGGTGTTCCAGAAGGGCAGCAGCACAAGGCTTTCCACCTTGAGCAGCCCGTAAACGGTCATTTCCTCGGTGAGCACGCGCACCCGCAGCCGCCCGGCTTCCAGGGTATACTCCACCGGCAGGAGGAAATGGCTGTTGCTCGATCCGCCGCTTTGATATCCGGCAAGGTCGTTGTCCCGATCCCTGTCCACCTCGGTATAGCCGATTTTTCCGAAATAACTCAGGAGGCGGTTGATTTCCAGGCTGGAGGGATTGTTTTTGAGTATGTACAGCCGCCCCAGAGACTCGATCTTCGTATAGGTTTCCTTCAGGGTGGAAAGCGCCTGGGAATCCTTCATCGCAGCGATGTCCACCAGCGTATAATACCGGCTGAAATAGAGGTTTTCCTCGTCTGTCAGCTGCGCCTCAATGGCGGTGAAGCGCTCCTCGGTGAGCGCCTGGGGATACAGCCCTTGTTTGGAGGTGCGGCCGAACAGATACTCCACCCGGATGCCGTTGGCCAGGCGGGTGGTCCTGACCTGTCCGTACTGCATGCAGTCGTCGTAGGAGTACATGGTCTTTTCCGATTCGTTAGCGGTGATGACGTTGGCATACAGCAGTGAGGTGTAGCGTCCCTGAGACAGCAGGTCAAAGCCGAGACGATCCTGTGGATTGGAATACCATACCGTCCCCCCCGCCGTCTCCAGAGCCAGTTCGCCGGTGGTTTCGTGATAATACAGCGCGGCGCCGCCGTCGGCTGCAACGCGGATCATGCGGTCAAGCCCGAGCAAATCGTCGGTCTGCTCGACGGCCTCGGCCAAGGTCGGCCACGCCTCGACGACCTCCTGAGTCAGCTCGGGAAACAGCCGCCTCTCGGCTGTCCCGCCCGCCAGCAACAGACCGGCCAGCGCCCCGATCACCACCGCGAAAGCGATCAGACGATACAGGAATTTCCGCATGCACTCACCTCCTCAGCTGCAGTTCGACAGCAATCCCCCGGATATAGTTCAGCATATCGTCCACGATGGACAGAAACAGCACTGCCAGGAACGCGATAAACACCATGGCGGCCACAGTCATGATCAGGGCGAATACAGCCTGCCGCACCGAAAACTGATGGATTGTGACCATTCCGGAAAACAGGAGCAGCAGCGACAGGATGACGCCGACAGTGGTCAGGATGCTCACAAAGGTCGCTTCCTCCGCCGTCAGCATCCTGCTCAACAAAACATTTACAAAGGTGGTGACGGTGTAAGGCATGGTAGCGTAGCAGGTGGCCATGAAGATATCCCGGAAGCGGCCCTCACCGTCCATGAGCACGGTGATCGACCAAGTCGGTGCCGTCCAACGCGAGGTCGATCCTGATTTATTTTCCTCTGTGGTTCACCACATTGTCGGCCAGCAGATCTCAACCAAGGCGCAGGCCACCATTTGGCAGAGAATGCGAGAGGCCTTACACAACGTGGATCCTGATTCTGTGCTATCTGCAGGCGCCGAAAAATTGCAGGCCCTTGGCATCAGTTTCCGCAAGGCGGAATATATTACGGACTTTGCCGAAAAAGTCCATACAGGCATATTTGATCTGGATGCCGTGGAAC
>CAKTXU010000218.1 GCA_934630995.1 uncultured Eubacteriales bacterium | reverse complement strand
GCCTTATCCGTTCAGTGGTGGAGAACGCCACCGTACCGGTCATCGAAACTGGGGTGGGCAACTGTCATATCTATGTGGACAAGGACGCCGACATCGCCATGGCGGAGGCCATCACGGTCAACGCCAAAGCCTCCCGTCCTTCTGTGTGCAACGCGGCGGAAACCCTGCTGATTCACAAGGATATCGCCCCCGCCGCCTTGCCGGTCATCGCCGCCGGGCTGCGGGAAAAGGGCGTCGTCCTGCGCTGCTGCGGCAGGGCGGCCGCCCTGCTGCCGGGGATGGCCGTCGAGCCCGCCGCGGAGGCTGACTGGGAAACCGAGTATCTCGATCTCATCATGGCCGTCCGGGTGGTGGATTCCCTGGACGACGCCATCGCCCATATCGCCGCCTACGGCACCGGGCACAGCGAGTGCATCGTCACCGATTCCCATACTGCCGCCCTTCGCTTCACCGACGAGGTGGACGCTGCAGCCGTTTATGTCAACGCCTCTACCCGTTTTACCGACGGGGAGGAGTTCGGCATGGGCGCTGAAATCGGCATTTCCACGCAAAAGCTACACGCCCGCGGTCCCATGGGGCTGCGGGAGCTGACCTCGGTGAAATATATCGTCTGCGGCGACGGGCAAATCCGCTGAAGCCGCCATATTCCGCACGAAGGGGGACCCTCACTTGAGCGACAATTCCTGGAAAAAGATAGAAGCGCCTGTGCCCGGCACGAAGCAGGAGAACGCCGGAACGCCGGCATCCGTTGAAACTGCCGACCTCCCGCGGCTTCCGGATCTTCCTCCCGAGGAGCAGCCGCTCCCCCTGCCTGCGGAGGAAGCCGTCGCCGGCAAAGCGGACGCACCCATTTCGTCCACGGAATGGCTGTCGGTACCCGGTGAGCCGGTTTCCCCGGAGGAATCGGCCATCCGCTCCCCTGTCCGGTATACCAAGCGGGGGCGGCGGAAGGGGCGGTATAAATTTGCCGCTCCTCTGGGGCTCCTGGTGATCCTGCTGTCTCTGGCGGGTCTGGTCTTCCTGGGGTATCTGGGTGTGCGGGCCATTCAACGCTCCCAGGACGACACCGCCCTGCGCCAGGAGCTGATGGATTACTTTGATCCGGTCATCCAGTATATGCCGACGCCCTTCGAGGATATCAATGACAGCTCGCAATCCGCGCTGCTGGAGGCCGCTATTTGGAAGGTGACGGAGGCCGAGCGGATCCGCCAGCTCCAGGAAAAGGATGAGAACAGCGCTTACCCCTACGACGATCAGGGACGGATGATTATCCCCCTGAAGGAAATCACTGAGGCCTATGCCTCCTTGTTCGGTCCCGACGCTGAGCCGGAGCTGGAAACCATCGGCGAACCGGGGCTGAGCTTCACCGTGGAATACTTCCAGGAGGAAAAAGCCTATCATGTACCCTATGCCTCCTCCTCTTCCAACTACGTGCCGGTACTGGATACCCTGAAGAAAAAGGACGGCGACTACATTCTGCGGGTGGGATACGTGCCCGGAATGGATATCGCCGTGGACAACAAGGGGAACCTCATCGAGCCCACCCCGGATCAGGCCGAATATTTCCAGCTCTATCGCGTGCGCAAGACAGGGGACGGCTGGATGCTGGTGTCGGTTTCCAAGGATTCCTGAGAATACAAAACGCAGCGCCGCCTTAAGTGAAGGCGGCGCTGCGTTTTTCCTTATATTTTTTATATACGCTCCGCGCCGCCCCATTCGACGGCGGTGAAGCCCTGCCTGTCAAAGCGGGGGAAGGACTGCGGCTCGATATCCGCTGGACCGTCCATCGACTTGAACACCATGAATACCCGCAGCAGGCTGTCCGGCGCGGGGGAGATTTCCAGCCGGGCGGCGTCCGTATACGCATCGGTCTGAAAGGTGACGAGATTGTAGGCGTTATGCTGCATGTAAGGCAGCCAATAGGAGATAAACGCCGCGCTTTCCCGGGAGGTCAGTCCGATTTCCTCCAGGATTTCCTCCAGGAAGGGCACCGTATCCTCCCCCCTGACCGAGAAGCCCCGGGACCAATCCCAATCGGTATTTAGCCGCCCCTCCCAGAAAAGGCTGTCATATTCCCGGCCCCGTTCGTCGTACAGGGTACCGTCCGGGCAGGCGGTCACTGTCCAGCCGCCGTCATAGACGGGATACGCTGCCGTCAGCTCCCCGTCCAGCGCAAGACGCACCTCCACCCGCGCTTCCGCCTGGGGATACAGGTAGAGCACCGGCTTCCTCGCCAGCAAATCGTCATTATCCACACAGCCCGATAATCCCGCCGCCAGGACACAAGCGCCTGCGACCACAGCCGCCAGTCTTGCCCTTTTCATTGTGACCACCCCTTTCACCCGTCAGTATACCCCATGGGCCAACCCCCGTCAAGGAATTTGAAAAAGTACTTGACTTGTCGTAGTAATCTGCTATACTATAGATACTACGACAGATGGAGTAGTTGAAGGGAGGCGCGCCCTTGATTAGCAGCGACGTCATCCGCGGCTATAACGACACCATGATCCTGTATCTGCTGCTGCAAAAGGATTCCTACGGCTATGAAATTTCCAAAAGCATCCGGACCCTCACGGAGGAAAAATACGTGATGAAGGAAACCACCCTCTATTCGGCCTTCGACCGGCTGCAGCGCGGCGGCTATATCACGGCTTATTCCGGCACGGAATCCCACGGCAAGCCGCGGACCTATTACCACATCACCCCGGAGGGGGCTGCCTATTACCGGGCCAAATGCGACGAATGGCGGCTGACCAAGGAGGTCGTGAGCGCCTTTATCATTGAGGAGGATGCCTGATGGAAACCATCCGCAGCTATCTGGACAACATGTTTGCCCGTCTGCCCATGGACGGCCGTTTACAGGCCGTGAAGGCCGATCTTCTCCAGAATATGGAGGAAAAATACAACGAGCTCAAGGCGGCGGGACGGTCTGAAAACGAGGCGGTCGGCATCGTGATTTCGGAATTCGGCAACATCGAGGAGCTATTGGAGGAAATGGGGCTCTCGTCCGTCTATCCCCCGTCTGCGCCCGTGCCGGTGTCCATGCCCTCCCCGCCTCCTGCGGCGGTGCTGCCCGCAGGGGAGGCGGAGGCCTACCTTCGCCTGCAAACCCGCTCCGCCGGCCTGTGCGCCGTGGCGACGGCCTTGTGCATCCTCGCTCCCGCTGTCATGCTGCTGCTCATGCAGCTCTTTCTGCTGAGCGGGACAGCGCCCCCCAGCGACTCCCCCGAGGAAACACGGCTGGCGCTGCTGGCCATGGTCCCCCTGCTGGTGCTCATTGCCCTGGGGGTGGCTCTGTTTATCCTGGCAAGTTTGCCGCTGGAAAAATTCAAGAACCTGAAAAAGGGCGGCTTTATCCTGGACGCCGTCACCGAAGGGGATATCCGGCGGCGGGCGGAAAAGCTCCAGCCCGCCTATGCCGCCTCCCTGGTGGCGGGGACCGTTTTGTGCATTCTGGCCCCGGTGGCCCTCTTCCTGGTCATCGCCATCGATGAAAACCTGGCTCTTTACGGGGTCTGTCTCCTGCTGGCTCTGGTGGCGGCGGGTACCTTCCTCTTCGTGCGCTTCGGCATCCTTCACGAGGGTTATGCCATCCTTCTGCGGGAAAAGGATTTTTCCAGCGGCGAGGACGCCAAAGCCTCCCGGATTTTTTCCGCCGTCATTTGGCCTTTGGCGGTTATCGTGTTCCTGTTGTGGGGCTTCCTCGGGAACGGCTGGAAAATCGCCTGGATCGTCTTCCCCGTCGCTGCCTTACTCCATGCCATTGTGGCCCGGGTCTGCGACGAGGTCAATGAGGGAAAATAAAGATGGTCCAATGTCAATCCCCCGGCCGCGCGGCCGGGGGATTTGTTATCTAGTGAAATCAAGTCACAGAGCGTATAATTTTTTATAACATGAACATATCAATTATTTCGTTGCCACAGGATAGAGCTGATAAATTGGCAACAAAGAAAAAAAGCAGAACCTCCTCCTCACAATACGGCCGCTTCCCCACACACCGCCAACCGCCTGAGGGCAGTTTCGGCGCCAATATGGAATACCACCCCATTCGGAATTATCCAGAGGCAAACGGGAATACTTCGCTGCATGATGTGCGATGCACCCGCCATCAGGCGCACTGCGACAAGCAGGGGAAAACAGAAAGCTGCAGATGGACGTGATATATAAGCAAGGACCGGGAGACTGCTTCCGGCTGTGCGCCATTCTCGGCGAGCGGACGGAATCGTCCTAAGCCGCAGGACACGGAACCGACACCGTGTGGTTTATCCGATTTTCATGGAAATATCCAGGGCCTTCACCGAATGGGTCAGGGCGCCGATGGAGATGATCTCCACCCCGG
>CAKTXU010000217.1 GCA_934630995.1 uncultured Eubacteriales bacterium | reverse complement strand
GCATCCGCCGCTTCAATCGCCGCCACCAGGCCGCGGGTTTCCACCATTCCCAATGCTTCCAACATATTCATTCTCCTTTTTTGTCATGATACTACATTATACTTGAAATAGAGAATCTCTATTTTCAGCCGTCATACTGCTCTGGTTCAGCTTATCCCGTCCCAGGGCATTGATTTGCGCGAATTCCATGGTACTGTCCTCGGGCCGTGGGATGAGGTAGGAGGTGATAAACATGTTCCTCTTTTTTGCCTCTTCCTCCCCGGCAGCCAGGGCGGCCTGCACATCGGAAACGCCGCCCTCCAGCTTGACCATCATCACCAGGGGAACCTCGGCCGCCTCCGCGTTGGCCGGTTTGTTGCGGTCCAGCGCAATGATGCGGACGTTGCCCGCCTTGGCGGCCGCGTCGCCCACGACCACCGCCGTGGTGAAGCCGAACACCTCAATCAGTCCAAGAGCCATAGTTTATCAAGCCTTTCCCGGTGTTTACTCCGCCACGTAGCAGATTTTAATGCCCTTCTGGGAGATATTGACCTCCATCGCCTCATTGAGCTGATCCAACGGGAAACGGTGGGTGATCAAATCCTCCACAGGCAGCTTCATCTCCCTGGCCTGCTGCATAAAGGCGATGGTGGTGGGATAATCGGAGGCGCTGTAATCCCAGGAGCCCACCAGATTGATTTCCTTATTGCAGAGAGAGAAGTGGGGATTGATGGAGAATTCACCGTTATTGACGAAGAATCCCATCTCGCAAAGCCCGCCGCCCCGGCGGATGTAGCTGTACACATCCGAAGCCGCCGCCGGTGCGCCGGTGCACTGATACGCGAAATCCGCGCCCATGCCGGCGGTGACGGACTTGACGACGCCGACCCGCTTATCGAGGGTGTCGGATTCGCGGAAATTGATGAGTGTCTTGGCGCCCAGTTTCTTTGCCATCTCCAAGCGGGGAGCGGAGCCGTCCACCGCGATGATGTGATTGATACCGGCTGCCCGCAGAACGGCGATCATCATCAGGCCGATGGGGCCGCAACCCTGAATCAGAACCTTGCTGCCGAAGTTCAGCAGGCCGGTGCTCTGGCCGCGGGCCAGGGCATGCACGCATACCGCGGCGGGCTCCAGCAGCATCCGCTCGTTGAGGTTGAGATCGTTGACCTCAAAATAGGTTGCTCCCTTTCCGCTGATGAGCAGATGGGTGCCGAACCATCCGTTCAGATGATGATCGGCGTTGTCCTGGATCAGGCCGAAAATACCCTGATTGTCGCATAGATTGGAGGTCCCGGGATGCAGACGGCAGATACCGCAGTGACCGCAGCTGATAACCGATGTGACGATCCGATCCCCCACCTTCAGGGGCCGGCCGGCCGTATCCTGCCGGATGTTCTTGCCCAGGGCGAGAATCTCGCCGGTGCCCTCATGTCCGAGCACGACGGGCGCCAGGCCGAAGGGATCGCCCTTCCACTCGTGCACGTCGGTTCCGCAGACGCCGCAGCCCTCCACACGGACCAGGATGTCGTCGTCCCCCACCTCGGGAATCGGAAATTCCTGCACCTCGATTTTCTTGGGCTGGGTCAGCATCGCGACTTTCGCGGTCTTGGGAGCTTCCTTCGGAGCGCTTGCGCCGCACTGACAGGACGCGGCCTCCGCCTTGCCGCCGTCAAACTGGGAAAGGACTTGGCGGACAATGGCTTCGACCTGGCTTGCATTGATTTCCATTTTCAGCACCTACCTTTATATAATTCGAAAGCTGTCCGCCATAACGCAGCGGCGCTGTCTTGTATAGCTTCTGGCCGAGGTGATGCCCTCGCCCGTAGGGCCGGCGATGGTAAAGGTGGTATGGCCCTCGCCGCCGAACCCGATGCCCGCATAGGACGGGGCGTTCTTGACAAAAATGGTGGTTTCCACCGCCTTGGCGAAGCGGGTCAGATGATCGATGTTCTTGCTGTGCATATGGGCGGTGTGGCGGTTGCCGTGCTCGGCCTTGACCGCCAGCTCGATGGCCTCGTCTATGGTCTTGACCCGCACAATGGGAAGGATCGGCATCATCAGCTCCTGCTGCACAAAGGGATGCTCAAACCCGGTCTCGCAGATGATGCAGCGGACCTCCTTGCCCACCTTGACGCCTATCATATCCAGCAGCACGTCGGCGTCCCGGCCCACGCATTTGCGGTTGATGATTTTCCGCAGCTTGCCGGTCTTTTTGTCGGCCTGCTCCACCAAAACGACATTCGCCAGCTTATCCGCCTGTTCGGCGTTTATCTGATAGGCGCCGTTTTGCAGCATGTAATGGATGAGTTCATCGGCGATGTTGTCAAAGGCAAAAACCTCTTTTTCCGCGATGCAGGGCAGATTGTTGTCGAAGGTGCAGCCGTCGACAATATCCTTGGCCGCCTTGCGGATATCCGCGGTATCGTCCACAATGACCGGCGGGTTGCCTGCCCCGGCGCCGATGGCCTTTTTTCCTGAGGAAAGCACCGCCTTGACCACGCCGGGGCCCCCGGTGCAGACCAGCAGGCGGATGCGGGGATCGGTCTGCATGACCGCAGAGGTATCCATCGTGGGCTTGGCCATGGAGGCCACCAGAATATCGGGGCCGCCGGCCGCGCGGCTGGCCCGGTTGACTAAGTCCACCGCGTAGTTGGAGGTGGCCACCGCATTGGGATGGGGATTGAAGACCACCCCGTTGCCTGCTGCTATCATGCCGATGCTGTTGCAGAGCACAGTCTCGCTGGGATTGGTGCTGGGGGTGATAGCTCCCACCACGCCAAAGGGCGCCATCTCCACCAGGGTCAGGCCGTTATCGCCTGTCCGTGCGGCTGAGACAATATCCTCGGTACCGGGGGTTTTATCCGCCACCAGGATATGCTTGAGACGCTTGTGCTCCACCCGTCCCATGCCGGTTTCCTCGACGCCCAGGGCGGCTAGGATAGCGGCTTCTTCCCGGGTCAGCCGGCGGATTTCGGTGATGATTTTCTCCCTTGCCTCCACCGACATGTCCCGGACCGCCCTGTAACCGGCTTCCGCCGCGTCGATCCCGGCCTTCATATCGTCAAAGATGCCGATGAAGCGGCGGCCGTGATACTGGGTGGCGTCCCACTCCTTCACAGGGGCGGCAGCGGCCGCCGAGACGCCGTGGACGCCTCCGGCAGTGGGCATTTGCTTGAGGATTTCGCGGACAATGCTCTCGATTTGGTTTTCAGTGATATCTGCCATCTATTTCAGCTCCTTTTCAAACCATTCCGCACCGAAATTGGCTATTCTGGTGTCCTGCTCGGCGGAACCGCCGCTGACGCCCAGACCGCCGACGATGACGCCGGCCCGGCGAAGCGGGACCCCCCCGCCAAAGACGACGATTTTGCCGCCGTTGGTGTGCTGTATGCCATAGAGCGGGCCGCCGGGCTGCGCCAGCCGCCCCGCCTCTTCGGTGGTCATTTTCAGGGATACGCTGGAAAACGCCTTACCGGAGGCAATATCCACGCTGGCTATCAGCGCGTCGTCCTCCCGTTCCAAGGCGGCCATGTTGCCGCCGGCATCACAGACGGCGGCAACCACACGGACGCCGTTTTCCCTGGCAAAGCGGCGAACCGCGCCGCACAGGGCCACGGCCTGCCCGCAGAAGCCTTCTTCTCCCACTGCCGGCGGAGAACCTCCGACCAGTGGCGGCCCGGTCTGCGGCCCCATCCGGTCGCACATGCGGGCCAGGGCATATACCAGATCGGAAAGCCGGTTCAGCCAGGTCAGCACCTCCCGGCTGATACCGCCGGTCTGTGCAAGGGAAACCGCTTTCCGCTCCGCGCGGCGGGCCACGGCGCGAGCCACATCCAGGGCCGCGCCCCCCTCCGAGCCGCCGGGAAGGATAAAACCGCTGAACTCAGGCGCGCCCTCCATCACGGAATCAATGGCGTTTTCCAGCCGGAGGACCGCCTCTGAAGAGGCGAATTTCTTCCCCCCCGCGATTTCGCCGCACAACGCGATGACATTATGCTGCAGCTCTTCGATTATCGTCTGTATGGCGGGGGGCGTCTTGCGTTTGGCGACGCCCAGGGAGGATGTGAATTCATCCAGCGTCCCCAATAGATCGAAGATGGGGCTGCTTTTGGGGATGTTCATCCGGGTCATGGTGCTGGCCCGACCTCCGTCTCCCTTTTTGGTATACAGATTCATCTGTATGACCATCCCTTTCAAACTCAACTACTTATTCCGTCAGCGCCAATCCCAGAGCCACCGCGCTGTGAGGCGGCAAAATACCCATGGGGCTGGCGCGGCCTGTGGTGATACGATAGGGCATCAGCTGTTCGGCGAGCAGGTCGGGAATCTCGAAGTCCTGGGAACTGCCGCCCACCAGAACCACCGAGCCGATATGCCGCAGATCGTGTTCGGGGGCCACCTCGCGCAGTGCCCGTTCGGCAT
>CAKTXU010000216.1 GCA_934630995.1 uncultured Eubacteriales bacterium | reverse complement strand
TTCTTGCGGATATCCTCCAGCAGGCCGCGATAGTTTTCTTCGAACTGAGCGGCAGAGGTGGGATCGTTGGAATCGAAACGCCGCCAGGTATCGTTGATCCCGATGAGGATTGAGACGACATCCGGCTGCAGATCAATACAATCCTCCTGCCATCGGTCCAGCAGATCGCAGGACCGGTTGCCGCTGATGCCCTTATTGACAAACTCAATGTCCCTTTCAGGCAACGCACTGCGAATGACCTGGGCCGCATAGACGGGATACCCGAAGCCCAAGTCGGCAAAATCCTCACGGTCTCTGCCGGCATCGGTTACACTATCCCCCTGGAACAGAATGCGCATGGCTTATGCCCCCCTATAAATGCAATTTTTATAATACCTTAGAAAGGAATTCCTTTGTACGAGGATTCTGGGGATTTCCAAAAATGTCCGCAGGAGCTCCCTGCTCGGCCAGCACGCCGCCGTCCATAAAAAGGATGCGATCCCCCACCTCCCGGGCAAAGCCCATTTCGTGTGTGACGACCACCATTGTGGCGTTATTCCGGGCCAGACGCTTCATCACCTCCAGCACCTCGCCGACCATCTCGGGGTCCAGCGCCGAGGTAGGCTCGTCAAAGAGCAGAACATCCGGATCCATGGCCATAGCCCTGGCGATGGCCACCCGCTGCTTCTGCCCTCCGGACAACCGGTTGGGATATTCCAGAGCCTTATCCACCAGCCCCACCTGATTGAGGAGCTCCCGTGCCTTTTCCTCGGCCTCCTGCTGTCCCAGCTTCTTGAGCTTCATCGGCGCCAGCGTGATATTCCGCAGCACCGTCATATGAGGAAACAGGTTGAATTGCTGGAATACCATACCGACCTTCTGCCGGAGCTTGTCGATTTGCCTCAGGTTGTGCATGACGGAAATGCCCTCAATGATGATGTCGCCTTTCGTGGGCATTTCCAGCAGATTGATGCAGCGGAGAAAGGTGGATTTACCACCGCCGGAGGGACCGATGACACAGACGCACTCGCCCTTTTCAATGCGGGTATCTATCCCCTTGAGTACCTCCAGCTTGCCGAAATACTTATGCAGATTCTGTACGTCAATCACTGCGCCGCATCCACCTTTCCAGGGAATTCACAAGGAATGTCGCTATCATGACAAGGACCAGATACATGGCAGCCAGCATTAAATACGGAATAAAGGCTTCATACACGTCATTGACAATATTCTGCGCCGCACGCGTCAAATCAATGAGGGTTATAAATCCAGCCACAGAGGTTTCCTTGATAAGAACAATAAATTCATTGCCAAGAGCAGGCAGGATATTCTTAACCGCCTGTGGAAGGATGATCTGCTGCATGGTAGAGCCATAAGACAGGCCCAGGGAACGACCGGCCTCCATCTGTCCCCGGTCAACAGCGTTGATGCCCCCGCGGATGATTTCCGCCACATAAGCGCTGCTGTTAAGACCGAACACCAGAATTGCCACAATCATAGCGGGCACTCTGAGGGGAGACAGTATGCCGTAATACACCAGCAGCAGCTGCACCACCACCGGGGTTCCGCGGATTACCGTAATATATACATCCGCAATGATGTGTAGAATGCGGCTGAATATACCCCGCACAGGGATTACCTTCATGATGGCAAACATAGTCCCCACCACGATGCCGATAATAAGCGCGGATAAAGCAATCTGCAACGTAATCCACAAGCCGTCGATCATCAGCTTGTAGCCCCCGTTATCGATAAAAGCATTAATGAATTTTTGCCCGAAATTATCGAACATAGTGGTAAATTCCTTCCGCAGTTCTGATTATTCGGCTTGTTCGCCGATCTTCCAAGTATTCTTCAGCTCATCCACTTTACCGGATTCCTGCAGTTCCTTGAGTGCTTTATCAATTTTCTCCTTGAGTTCCGTGTTGCCCTTTTTCATGGCAATCGCATAATATTCCACCGTCAGAGGCACGTCGATAACCTTGATGGTGTCTTTGTTCTGATCAGCGGCCGCGGCATTTTTGGCAACCGTATCGTCCATGATGACCACGTCCAGAACGCCGGTTTTCAATTCCTGGGCGGCGAGACTGATATTGGCATAGCTCTTGACGGTTGCACCCTCTATGCCGGGGTATTCCAGATCTTTATCCCCTTTAGCATAAAGCTCACCAGTAAAGCCAGAGCATACACCGATAGTTTTCCCTTTAAGCTGCTCGTCCAGATCTTCCTTAGTCGTACCGGTAAACACCGTATCATCCTTGCGTACCAGCAGAATCTGCGCGGTTTCATGATAAGATTCCGAAAATTCCACAGACTTGCTTCTCTTCGGAGTAATAGTCAAACCGGAAATGGCCACATCACAGGCTCCCCCGGGCAAGGATGCTACCACAGAATCAAAGGGCATGCTGCTGATTTCCGCTTCCATGCCGATTTTAGCAGCAATTTCCCGAATGAGATCCATGTCAAAGCCTATGTATTCCTTTGTCTCCTTGTCAATATCCTCCCAAGGCGGAAATTCCGCGTTCGTGGCCACCCGCAGTTTCGCCTTGGCGGCAGTGGAATTGTCGCCGGCTTTGGAACCGGTGTCGTCTCCCTCTCTTGCGGAACAGCCCGCAGCCGAAGCCGTGAGCAGGACGCCGGCCAGAACGGCCGCACCGATTCTTTTGAATGTGCCTTTCATCATTACATAGCCCTCCCATGTCACATTTCCATTCATCTATAAAGGACGGACATTGAAGGCCCGTCCATTTCACCATTATAAAATACGCGGCACAAATAATCAACCGTTATTTTCCACGATTTCCAACAGGTCCGCAGGATGAGTCATGAGGAAATCCGCTCCGGCGGCCCGAAGCTCCTCCTCCCCACGGAAGCCCCATACCGCGCCTGCGCTGCGCATAGCGGCGGCTTGCGCCGTTTCGATGTCCACATTGGAGTCGCCGATAAACAGGGCGCGTTCCGGCTTGATGTTTCGCCGGGCGAGAACTTCCAGGGTAAAACGCGGATCCGGCTTGGTGGGACGGCCCGGCATATTGCCATAAATCCCCTCAAACATACCGGGGAAAAGCTGTGTGACAATTTTGACCGCTTGGGCTTCCGTCTTGTTGGTGACGACGAATAGGCACAGCCCTTGCCGCTTCAGCGCCGCCACTGTCTCCGGCATCCCTTCATAGGGACGAGAACGGACAATGCAGTCTCTGTCATAAATCTGCAGAAAGCGCCGCAGAATCGTTTCTATCCGTTCCGCCTCCGCCTGCTCCCCCACAGCGCGCTCGGTGAGCTTGCGCATACCGTTTCCCACCATCCGCCGATATGCGGCCATAGGCCATTGCGGCAGGCCGAATTCCGCAAGCGCCGCGTTCATGGAGGCCCCCAAATCCTCCAAGGTATCTACCAGCGTACCGTCCAAATCAAACACAAGGGCGTCAAATCCCTGCATATGCTTCCTCTCCATTAAAACACCGTCACCTTGAACGCGACTTCTGTCTCCTCCCCGGGCGCCAGAATCCGCATCCCCTGCTTATGCTCGAATACGTCGTCCTCTTCCCGCTGGGTGGCGGTGCCGGTCCAGGGCTCCAGACAGACAAAAGGAGCGTCCTCAACCGGGGACCAGACAGCAAGGTAGTCCATCCCGTCAAAATCCATCTGCACACCCCGGCCGCTTCTCATGGAATACAGCTGCAGACTCCTGGAGCGAAGCCTGTCGAACAGTAGGGCATCCCCTCGGAAAAGCACATGATTCAACGTAAAGGTTTTTTTATTGGTCAGGAAGCGATTGCGGACGCTGCCGATTATCAGTCCCTGCGTCATGTCCACCTGGGGCAAATCCGCCGTTTCCGGATATGCAAAGGTCACGGCATAGTCCTCAAAGCAATCCCCCTCCGCCATGGGAATGGCAAAGGCCGGATGACCGCCTATGGTAAAGGGCATATCCGCAACGCCTGTGTTTTTCACCATATAGGTCGTCGTCACCGATGGACCTTGGAGCCGATAGGTCAATCGTAGCTCAAAATCGTAGGGATACAGCGCTTTGGTTTTATCATCCGATTCGAAGCGATAACAAACCGACGCCTCATCCACCTCGATAAGCGTCCAGTCGGCCGTGCGGGCCATCCCATGCTTGGGCAGCTGCACCGGCCCGGCCGCCGACAGTGCGCTGTTGTTCCGCAGACTGCCGATGATGGGGAAAAGGGTCGGCGCGTGGTAGCCCCAATGGTTCGGATCGCCGCACCAGAGGTAGGAGATCCCGTCTCTCGACACCAAGGATTGCAGCTCCGCTCCATGGGTATCCGCCGTGACGGTGATATGGTCATTTTTCAGTGTTGTCCGCATGATGTATCCGCCCTTTCACAATCTCGGTTCTCATGATCCCGCAGCCATCGCCTTTTGGTCAAGAGTAAGAGTGAAAAAAGTCCCGTTTCATTG
>CAKTXU010000215.1 GCA_934630995.1 uncultured Eubacteriales bacterium | reverse complement strand
GCTTATGACATAGCTCACCAGCTCTATTCGAAATGGATGACGGCGTCCTTTGGCAATGCCAGCCGGCATTCCACCTCCATGCATTTGATAATGCCTGCCAAAACCGGACAGCTGGCATGGCCGGGCAGATGCTCTGCGGCATAGTCGAAAAACGCGTTGCCACCCGGCTTGCTCAGACAGATATCGTAAGCGTCGAAGGTGTCCCCCAGCTTTTTGAACATCTCATTGATGCTCTGGCAGCCGGATTTCACCTTGACCGTCACCTCCATCTGATCCTCAGAAGTAGCCTCCACTGTGGTGAGCAGTCCGCAGACGCCGGGATCGATCGTCACTTTTGTCATAACCTGCATTCTCCTATCCTCCGGCGCAGCGGCGCCGGTAATCGTTCAAAACGCGAGAGCGGCCGGATTGACGGCGCTCATCAGCATTTCCGTGACAAAAACGGCCGCCGTAGACGCCAAAGCCACCGGCAACAGCTTGAGACGGAAAAAGGAGAGCACCAGGGCCACCGCCATGCCCGCCAGCGCCGACCACGGGGTCGCCGTCGCGTACAATATAGCCGGAAAGGTCATTGCTCCCAGCACCGCGTAGGGCAGATAGAAAAGGAGGGACTGTATACACCGATTTTCCACTTTTTTCCGCATCAGGGATAACGGGAGCACTCTGGGAATATAGGTAACCACGGCCATCACTATGACACCGCATATCCAATATGTCAGAAGCTTCATGCGGCCGCCTCCTCTCCATCCGGTGATTCCGCAGTGATGGGAAACACAAGCGCCCCCAGCAGGGATGCCGCTACCGCGCAGAGTATCAGCGCCCAGCCGGATGGGACCAGCTTGAGAACCGGCAGATACCGGAACAGGGTGGACAGCATCACCGCGAGGACAGCCACCATGGCCACCGATTTTGATTCCCTCGCCGCGGGCATGACGATGGCGATAAACATGGCGTACAGCGCAATTCCCAGAGCCGACGTCAGCGCTGCGGGCAGAACGGCGCCCGCCAGCGCTCCCACCAGGCTTCCCAGCACCCAACCCGCATAGGGCCCCGCCGCCAGGCCGGTGAAAAACCAGCCGGACAATTCCCCCTTCTGCTGCATGGCCAGAAAATAGATTTCATCCGTGACGCCGTTGGCCAAAAGCAGCCGCTTGAACAGCGGGATATGCAGCATTTTCTGTGACAGGGAGAGTGACATCAGCATATAGCGGATATTGATGACAAAAACCGTGACCCCGATTTCCGGCAGAGGACCGCCCGCAATCAGCAGGGAAGCGCCCGCCTGCTGTCCGGCCGAGGTGAAATTGGTCATGGAAATCATCAGGGCCAGATACCAGGGCAGGCCCTTCCCCACCGCCCACACGGCGAAGGCGAAGGATACCGGAAAATACCCCAGCATCACCGGAAGCCCGTAACGAAAGCCCTGCGCAAATCTGCTCCACTTCTGCGTGCACATGAACCGTTGCCTTCTCTTTCCGATGGTATTTCTCAGCCGCCCAGGTACGCCTGCTTGACCTGCTCATTGTCCAGCAGCTCCCGGGCGCTCCCCTCCAAGGAAATCAGGCCGGTTTCCAGCACATAGGCCCTGTTGGAGATGGACAGGGCCATTTTGGCGTTCTGCTCCACCAGCAGGACGGTAGTGCCGTCCCGGTTCACCTCGGTGACACAGCTGAAAATTTCCTGCACCAGGATGGGCGACAACCCCATGGACGGCTCGTCCAGCAGCAACATCCTCGGACGGGACATGAGCGCCCGGCCGATGGCCAGCATCTGCTGCTCACCGCCGGACAGGGTGCCCGCTATCTGCCGGCGCCGCTCCTTGAGCCGGGGAAATCTGTCAAAGACACTCTCCAGAGAGTCGGAGATTTCTCCCTTCTCTTTGCGGGTATAAGCCCCCAGCAGCAGATTATCCTGCACCGTCAGCTGCTGGAAAACCCGCCTTCCCTCGGGAACATGGGCCATGCCCATGGACACGATTTTGTGGGCCGGCACATGGGTCAGATCCCGCCCATTGAAGGTGACCTTCCCGCTCTTGGCGGGCAGCAGGCCGGTAATGGTATGCAGCGTCGTGGTTTTTCCCGCGCCGTTGGCCCCGATGAGAGAGATGATTTCCCCCTCATTGACCTCCAGGGAAATCCCGCGAATCGCCTTGATGACGCCGTAATTCACTTCCAGATTTTCAACCGTCAGCATCGCCATATCGTTGATCGTTCCTTTCACAGAGCGTCCGCTTTATTCGCCAAGGTAGGCGGTGATGACCCGCGGGTCCTTGAGCACGTCGGCTGTTTTTCCCTGGGCCAGCTCGGTGCCGAAGTTGAGCACGGTCAGCTCCTCGCAGATGCCAGCCACCAGTTTCATGTCGTGCTCAATCAGCAGAATGGTCATGTCGAAATGATCCCGGACGAAGCGTATGGTTTCCATCAATTGCTCGGTTTCAGTGGGATTCATCCCCGCCGCCGGCTCGTCGAGCAGCAGCAGCTTCGGACTGGTGGCCAGGGCCCGGGCGATTTCCAGCTTGCGCTGTTTGCCATAGGGCAGGCTGGATGCCGGGATATCCGCCTCACCGTCCAGACCGAATACCTCCAACAGCTCCATTGCCCTCTGATTCATCGCCTTTTCCGTCCGGAAATATTTGGGCAGACGGAGAATGCCCGTCAGGGTGGAATAAGAGAACTGATTGTGCAGCCCCACTTTGACATTGTCCAACACCGACAGCTTTTTGAACAGCCGGATATTCTGAAAGGTCCTGGCGATTCCCGCCCGGTTGATATCGATGGTCTTTTTTCCCGTGATGTTGACGCCATCCAGGAGGACCGTACCCTGATCGGGGGTATACACGCCGGTGAGCAGGTTGAATACCGTGGTCTTTCCAGCGCCGTTGGGGCCGATAAGGCCGTACAGCTGACCCTTCTCGATGGACACGCCGAAATTGTCCACCGCCTTCAGCCCGCCGAAGGCCACACCAAGATTCTTGACTTCTAGAAGCGCCATGGTCATTCCGCCCCTTTCTTTTCCCGCCTGGTCCGCAGCCATTTCTTCGGCGAATACTTCTCACGCAGGGCAATCATGGTGGGATTGGAGCTGAAGATCATCAAGATGATGAGCAGCAAGGACTAAATAAGCATTCTGTAGGTATTGAGGCCGCGAAGCAGCTCAGGCAGCACCGTCAGGATGAC
This sequence comes from uncultured Eubacteriales bacterium, assembly GCA_934630995.1. Lineage (GTDB taxonomy): Bacteria > Bacillota > Clostridia > Oscillospirales > Acutalibacteraceae > CAKTXU01. The sequence goes on along the minus strand of CAKTXU010000215.1, from coordinate 1,231 downwards.
CGCCGCGATAATGGAGCCCCGAATATTACCCATCCCTCCCAAAACGACAAAGACCAGCACGGTGATGGACATGTTATAACCGAAATTATTGGTGGTGGCGGACAGGTTGTTCAGGTTATGAGAATAGAGCACACCCGCGATCCCCGCCAGAGCAGCGGATACGGTGAAAGCCAGGAGCTTGTATTTCGTGATGTTGATCCCCACCGATTCAGCGGCGATCCGGTTGTCCCGGATGGACATGACCGCCCGGCCGGTGCGGGAGCCGATAATATTGAGCACGATAACCAGGGTGAGGAGTACCAGGACAAAGCCGATGATAAAGCTGGAATCGTTGGGGGTTCCCGTGATGCCCATAGGGCCGTTGATGATGATTTGGCCGTCCGGCTCCAGTTGCAGATTGCTGGCGCTGGTGATGGCAAAGTGAAAGCCCTCACCATCCCGGCCCACATAAATCACGTTGACTAAGTTCTTGATGATCTCCCCAAAGGCCAGGGTGACGATAGCCAGATAGTCGCCCCGCAGCCGCAGCACCGGGATGCCGATGAGCAGCCCAAAAACCGCCGCCGCCAGAGCCCCGATGAGCAGGGCCAGAGGAAACCGTATCCATACGCTTGTCAAGGTATCCGCGGTGCACACCGAGAAGAAGGAACTGGCAAAAGCGCCGATACACATGAAGCCCGCATGCCCCAGACTCAGTTCGCCCAGGATACCCACCGTCAGGTTCAGGGACACGGCCATGATGATGTAGGTGCACACCGGCACCAGCAGCCCCGTCATCTGGCTGGACAGACTCCCCGTCATGACGAGAAGCTGCATGAGGATGAAGGCGGCGATCACGACAACGTAGGTGATGATGTTTTTTCGGAACGCCGGCTGTATTGCTTTCAGTTTCATCTTCGCCACCTCAAACCTTCTCGCTTATCTTTTTGCCCAATATGCCCGTGGGTTTGACCAGCAATACCACGATCAGCACGGCAAAAACGATGGCGTCCGAAATTTGAGAGGAGATATACGCCTTGCCAAAGATCTCGATAACTCCCAGAGCGATACCGCCTATCATGGCGCCGGGAACCGAGCCGATGCCGCCCAGAACCGCCGCCACAAAGGCCTTGATGCCGGGCATGGCGCCGGTGGTGGGGGTTAAACTGGGATAGGCGGAGCAGAGCAGCACCCCAGCCACGGCGGCCAGCGCCGAACCGATGGCAAAGGTCAAAGTGATAGTGCCGTTGAC
>CAKTXU010000214.1 GCA_934630995.1 uncultured Eubacteriales bacterium | reverse complement strand
GCCGCCACGAGGTGCTCCCCGACCGCATTGAAACCGCCACCTATATGGCCGCGGCGGCGGTGACGGGCGGCTCCCTCATCCTGCGCCATGTGCGGCCGGAGCACGTGGCCAGCCTGTTCCCCGTTTTCGAGGAGGCGGGCTGTCACATCACCCTTTGGCCGGGCGAGCTGCTGGTCAGCGCGCCGGCACGGCTGCGGCGTGTCAAATCGGTGCGGACCATGCCCTACCCCGGCTTTCCCACCGACGCGCAGGCGCCGGTGATGGCCATGACCTGTGTGGCCGACGGCACCAGCGTTTTCATCGAAAATATTTTTGAAAACCGGTATAAGCATGCCGGCGAGCTGGCCCGCCTGGGGGCGAAAATCAAGGTGGAGGGCCGCGTCGCCGTTGTGGAAGGCGTGCCGGTACTCTCCGGCGCCCAGGTGGAATGCACCGATCTCCGGGGAGGAGCCGCCTTGGTAGTGGCGGCGCTGGCTGCCGAGGGCCGGACGATTATCACCGAGCTGCATCATCTGGACCGGGGCTATGAAGGTCTGGAGCGCAGCCTGCGGGAAGCGGGAGCGAGTATACGGCGCGAGTGATGAGTAACGATTGTTAACGGATGTCGTTTATCCCCGCCGGGACGGGAAGGAGGTGCAACATGGCCGAAAGACAAACGCCGCCGCGGCAGGCCCCAACCGGCAAAGGGAGGCCCGCGGAAAAACCGGCGGCTGGAAGGAACAAAATTGAGAAGAGCACCAAAAAGCGCAAACGGCGGCTGAGCAGGTTTCATCTGGTCGTTATCCTCTTTGTCTCGATTGTGGTGCTCTCCTGCGCCATTGCCTTTCTGCTGTTGAGCACGCCGGAAAGGAGCGCCGACGGCACCATTGAGAAACCGGCCGTATTCGCGGTGAAATCGGTGGTGGTGGCGGGGGAAACCCGCTATTCCCGGGAGGCGATTGCCGGCATCAGCGGCATCCGTGTGGGTCAGAGCATTTTTTCCGTCAATAAGAGGGAGGCCAGCGAGAAAATCCGCGAGGCCTTTCCCTACATTGATTACATAAATATCGGCAATACCGCCTTCGACACCATCACCATCACCGTCCGCGAGGTGGATGTGATAGGCGCCCGGTACGCGCAGGGCGGCTGGATAGTGGTGGGAAGCAACGGCCGCGCCCTGGAGGCGCTGCCCCTGGAAGGCGATCGTCCTCCGCGGTATCTCTATTTCAAGGGGGCCACGCCGGCCGAGGTCACGGTGGGCGGCGACGCGATGGACGAGCGCAGCTGGCAGATTGTGGAAGCTATGCTGCAGGCGCTGGAGGCCACCGCCGTTCCCGACGCGGACGGCAAGGAGAAAACCGACCTGTCCGCCGGGGTGTCGGAAATCGATATGACCGATAAATCGGATATCCTTCTCAACTGGAACAATCAGATAAGCATTGCTATCGGCAATGAGCGGGATCTCAAGCACAAAGCCAACATGGCCGCCGTGACCATTCCCAGCATTTTGCGGGAGCGGGGCAATACCATCCGCGGCCTGCTCAATATGCGCTCCTATTCCGACAACGATCCCAACAATAATATTGCGGTCTTCACGCCGGAGGAGCTGCTGAAGAACAGCGGCGGGTAAATTGGAAAAATACGCCATATATTGCGCCTGAACCGGATAAAAATGAAAAAAATCTGTAAATATAGATTTTAACGCCATTCTAACGGTTGAATTTGGGGAAGTCCCGTGTTAGAATAAAAAAGAGCAATTTTATGTGGGGAAAAAGCGTCCCGCCCTGGGAAATGACGGACGGATTTTCCGTCGGGATGAGAATCAGCAGCAAGCCGTTTCGGCTTGCGAGGGAATAAAAGCGTGGGAGGAAGTTTCATGGGCTTTCAGTTCGACAGCGATTTTATCGACGGCGTTCAGATCAAGGTGGTCGGCATCGGCGGCGGCGGCGGCAACGCGGTCAACCGCATGGTGCGTTCCGGTGTTCAGGGCGTCGAATTTGTCTCTATAAACACCGATCATCAGGCGCTGTATCTGTCTCAGGCCACCCAGAAGATTCAAATCGGTGAAAAGCTGACCCACGGCATGGGCGCCGGCGCCAATCCAGAGAAGGGGCAGCGCGCCGCCGAGGAGAGCCGGGAAGAGATAACCGCCGCCCTCAAAGGCACCGATATGGTATTCATCACCGCCGGTATGGGCGGCGGCACCGGCACCGGCGCGGCCCCCGTGGTGGCGGAAATCGCCCGGGATTTGGGAATCCTCACGGTGGGCATCGTCACCAAGCCTTTTTCCTTTGAGGGACGCCGGCGGATGGAACAGGCCGAAACCGGTATCGCCAGTCTCCGTGAGCATGTGGACAGCCTGGTGGTCATCCCCAACGAGCGGCTGAAAATGGTCAGCGAACAGCGGATTACCCTGGCCAATGCGTTCGAGGTGGCCGACGATGTGTTGCGCCAGGGCGTGCAGAGCATTTCCCAGCTTATCAAGGTGCCGGGTCGTGTCAACCTGGACTTCGCGGACGTGACCGCCATCATGAAGGACGCGGGCTACGCCCACATGGGCATCGGCCGCGCCGGCGGCAAGGATAAGGCGGAGGCGGCAGCCTCCGCGGCCATCGCCAGCCCTCTCCTGGAAACCACCATCGACGGCGCCCGCGGCGTCATCATCAATATCACCTCCTCTCCGGACATCGATCTGGAGGATGTGGAGCTGGCCTCCTCCATGATTTCCCGTGCGGCTCATCCCGATGCCACCATCATCTGGGGCGCCGCCTTTGATGAGACGATGGACGACGAAATCTGCGTGACGGTCATCGCCACCGGCTTTGTAGCCGACGGCTCCTATAAGGCGCAGGAATCGGGGACCGGCAAACCCGCCGCCGAAGGCTTTAACCAGACGGTGGGCGGTGCGTCTCAGGCCGACGACGACGAGGGATATATCGATATCATGTCCATCTTCAACAAGAAGAAGGACTGATAAACGTTTGTTAATCAAAGCGCCGTGCGGTCTGCACGGCGCTTTTCCATTCTTTGCGTTCCGCAGGTAAATCTCCCGATTTCCGGGCAAAATTGCCCTTGTGGGGCGATGGCGGGCGTTTACAGGGGGTTAAATAGGGCCTAAAGACAGATAGCTCTTGCAATCTTCCCAAATTGTGTTATAATGATGTTTGGTGGATAACCCGCCTTTGCCAATCGGCAAAAAAATGGGTTAAACTATCACAAGCAGGAGGTGGGCAGGGTGAGTCCTGACCCCGGTAGTCGAAGCAGACAACCGAATACCGCGAAAATAGCCGGGACGAGCCGAACCCCACTGTAGGTGCGCCCCGGGAAAGGGAGTGCGCCATGATTCATTACTATAAGACCGTCAACGGCCGTATCCGTCCCCAGGAGGAGGCGGAGCCCGGCTGCTGGGTGGATGTTGTCAATCCGGACGAGCGGGAGATAAACGAGCTCATTCAGAAATTCTCACTGGATCCCGATTTCCTCCGCGCCGCGCTGGACGAGGAGGAATCCTCCCGTATCGAGACCGAGGACGACAGCACCCTCATCATTATCGACGCCCCGGTGGCCGAAAAAACCGACGCGGGGGTATCCTATTTCACCCTCCCGGTGGGCATTCTGGTGACCGAAACCAATGTCATCACCGTCAGCCTGCGGGAGAATTCGGTTCTGTTGGAGTTTGCGGAGGGCGTGGTCAAGGGGGTGCAGACCGGGCTGAAAACCCAGTTTGTTCTCCATCTGGTCCTGCGCGTCGCCACCCGCTATCTGCAATTCCTCAAGCAGATCGACAAGCTGTCCAGCCAGCTGGAAAAGCAGCTGCGGAAATCCATGAAAAATAAGGAGCTTATCCAGCTTCTCGAGGTGCAGAAATCCCTGGTGTATTTTTCCACCTCTCTGAAATCCGACGAAACCACCCTGGAAAAGCTGATGCGCGGCCGCTATATCAAGCTGTATGAAGAGGATCAGGATCTGCTGGAGGACGTGCTCATCGAAATCAAGCAGGCCATTGAAATGTCCAATATCTATCTCAACATCCTGTCGGGCACCATGGACGCCTTCGCCTCGGTCATCTCAAACAATTTGAATATTGTGATGAAGGTCCTGGCTTCAGTAACGATTGTTATTTCTATTCCGAATATTATCGCCGGCTTCTACGGCATGAATGTGGAGGGCCTGCCCCTCAGCCAGTTTTTCTGGTTCCCCATCGTGCTGTCCGTGGCGCTGATGGGCTTTGTGGGCTGGCTGCTGCATAAAAAGGGTATGCTCTGATTCCGGAAGCGCTGCAACGTATCGGGGAGAGTTGTTGTGGCCCGCATGTCGGGTTTTATAATCGTGAAACCGCGCTTTTCCCCGGTATCCGTGTATATTCGTGTATTGTAGTACAGCCCCGCCCCCGTTCACCCGCCGGAAAATCCGGCGGTTTTTTTTTGCCCCCATTGACTGAATGGGGCAACAG